>CAYZLP010000174.1:1531-8332 GCA_964478635.1 uncultured Caldilineaceae bacterium | reverse complement strand
ATTCGCTCCCGCAGTTTGCGATTTTCACCCTTGAGATTAAAATTATCCTGGACGATAACCCCGATGATTTCGCGCATAGAGGCCTGGTTATTCAAGACTGTCTGCTGGCCATCGGCCAGTGCGCTGAAGACATCGCGTAGGGCCTGGGGGAGCGTCTCCTGGTCGGGCATGGCGATGGGGGCGTATGCGCCATTGACATCCATGGCCAGGTCGATGGTAGCGGCCAGGTCATCGGCCGCATCGTCGGTTGAATTGTGTTGTGGGGAAGCTGCCGCGGTGAAAGCGGACGCCTGCTGTTGGGCGGCGCGCTCCGCTTCCGCTTGGCGCAGGGCCAGTTGTTGGGCGATCTGGGCGTCGCTGCGCCCTTCGACCTGGAGGCGCAGAACCGTGCGCAATGTCTCCAGGTCGTGTTCGCTGTAGTGAGGATGCTCGCCAGCCACATCCGATCCGAGAAAGAGTGCAAAGCGTTGGCTATACCGCCAGAGCAGATGAGGTTCCGTTTGCAGCTCTACAGCCGCCTGACTGAAGGGGTAGGAGGCTTGCTCGGTTGTTTTCGGACCGTCTTGATGGCTCATAGACGCGCAGAACTAGGACGGCTAGTCGTCGATCACCTGCCAGGTCGTATCGACTACATCTCCGTCTTCTCGATGAGTGAAACCAGCCTCGGCGTGACTGGATGCGCTGCTGGAAGCGCCTTGCGGCGCCATGGCGATGAACATCTTCAACGCCAGGATCAGCAATGCAATGTCGTCAAAGGGCAGCCCTGGCAGGAGATCGATGGGCGACACCCAATAGAGCAGCGCGAGGAGCGGCAGGCCTACCTTTAACATACCGGGCACCCGCGGATCCCACAGGAGCCGCCAGGCCGTTGCCAAGTCTTGCACTAGATTGAAGCCGGCAGTGCTTCTGCCTGTTGTAGAATTCATTGAACCAAATCTCTCCTTTTACCTACGTGCACAAGTATAGCGAAGTTTGTACCCTGTGACAATAATGCTTTTGGTGTATTCTATCGTTCCAGCTAAAGCCCTCTGCAATCCGTAAGGCGCATTGCGATCATGCCCACGACTGCTCAGATGGTGGCCGATTATCCCGATATTTTGCTCCGTGTCCTCGCCGAACTGCGGGGCGCCTTTCTGGACGCCTACGACTCACGTACGGAAGGCGTCACCCTGTTGGCCGCCCAGATCACCGATCCGACATCGATCCAGATGGCCTATCAAGACATCATCGATGTCTATCCCCAGGCCAAGGATGCCTTCGAAATGCTGCTCAAGGATGGGGGCGAAAGCGCGGAAGCGCAGTTCAGCCGCAGCTATGGCAGCATCCGCCAGATGGGGCCGGCGCGCTTGGAGCGAGAGCAACCCTGGTTCGCACCCGAAAGTGTGGCCGAAGTTCTCTATTACTACGGCTTGCTCGGACGCGGCTTCAAGGGCGAAGGCAAGAAAGCGCACACTGTCGTTTACCTGCCGGACGACATCGTCCCCTGGCTGCCCAACCCCCATTCCGCAGAAGAGGGCGAAAGTCTCGGTGTGCCGGTTGTGCCCGAGCCGCCCAAGAGCCGCACAATGCTGGCCGATGACAGCTTTTTGGCCGACATGGGCGCCCTCCTCGGTTTCCTACACACCGAAGGCCTGCGCATTGACGGCAATGGCCCCAATGTCGACGACACCGAACGCCTCGTTGCGCGCCTACAGGCGCCTTTCGACGCCGACGACGCCATGCTCAACCTGCGCCTGGCCCTCATGCTCCATCTCGCCAACCGGCTGGGCTGGCTGCGTCGGAGCGATGACGGGCGGGTCCATCTGACCGGCAATCGAGTCCACCGCTTCCTGGAGCAGACGCGCGCCGATCAGCGCCACGCACTCTGGGAAGGCTGGCGCAACTCGCCCGAATGGAACGATCTCTGCCGCACGCCGGCGCTCGAATGCGTCGAGACGGGCATGGCCTTCAACGATCCCGTGCAAACGCGGGCCGCGCTCCTGCGCCTCCTCGGCAAACTGCAGTCCGGCGTCTGGTATAGCCAAGCCGATGTTATCGCGGCGATTCGCGCCCTGGAACCGGACTTTCAGCGCCCGACGGGCAACTATGACACCTGGTATATCCGGGATAACAATACGCAAGAATTCCTCAAAGGTTTCGACCAGTGGGACGCGGTCGAGGGTGCGTTGATTCGCTTCCTCTTTCAGGGACCGCTGTACTGGCTGGGCGCCCTCGATCTGGCCGAACCCTCAGCCGGCGATGATCTCCAGATCTCCTTGAGCCAGTGGGGCGCGCGCTGGTTGGGCCTGGAAGTGCCTCAACCCCACGAAACTTCACGCCATTTTATGACGGTGGGCGAGGATTTCACCGTGAGCCTCAATTTGGATGCGTCTCTAGCCGAACGCTTCCGGGTGGAACGTTTCGCCCAATGGCAGGCCAGTTACCCCAAATATGTCTATCAGATCAATCAGCGGAGCCTGAAACGGGCTGCGGCAGAGGGCATCACGGGCGACCGCATCCTCGCCTTCCTGGAACCCCGCACCCGCAAGCTGCCGGAGAAAGTCGCCGGCGCGCTCCAGCGTCATGCAGCCGCCGTTGCGACAGGAAGTCCGTGAATCATCCGTCGAGCCGATCGGTTGCGGCACGCCGGGTGAGAAGGCAGTCCGGTTTTGCTCCCATCACCGCAAGATTCCTCAAGTCAGCGCCGAATCTCACGAAGATCGGCCCCCAAGAGCGCACGCAGTGTCGAGCAAGCGCGATGGCAATCGCCTATACTGGCAGATAGCGGCGGCGAGCCAGTGAGAAGCCGCCGGTCAACAGAGACGCAGCGCTCCACAACAAAAAGTGAGGAAAACCATGAACGGCAAAATCGTATTGACGCCCATTGGCGAGGTGCGGGTGTCGGCAGAGGAGTGGCGGCTGGAGATCGAGGAACCTTACCGGCCGGCCCTGGCGGGGCTGGAAGGCTTTGGCTATATCCAGGTACTGTGGTGGGCCCATCAGATGGACAGCGAGGAAATACGCGCGATTCGTACCTGCCCGCAGCCCTACCGCGAGGGGCCGGCCGAGTTGGGTCTGTTCGCAACCCGATCACCGGTCAGGCCCAATCCGATCGCACTCACTGCTGTCCCGCTCTTGCATGTTGACATCGCTCGTGGCACGATTCATATCGCGTATATCGATGCGGAAGATGGAACGCCCATTCTGGATCTCAAGCCCTACCATCCTTCAGTCGACCGGGTGCGCGACGCGGGCGTGCCGGCCTGGTGCGCAGCCTGGCCCCAGTGGTTAGAGGATTCCGCAACCTTTGACTGGGACGCCGTTTTCGCATACGCATAGATTGATTTCGTCATCAACCAATCAACTGCTGAGCCTACCCATGGAACCGACCGCGATTCTGGAAAAAGAGAGCATCATGCTGGCCGGATTTTCCTTCTACGGCGATCCCTTTATCGCCAAGGATCCATGGCAGGAGGAGAACGAAATCGGTCGGCTCTGGCAACGATTCCTGGGCTTTTTCCAGACCCACGCCCCGGTGATGAAGGAGATCGTCGACCAATCCGGCGTCTTCTTTGAAGTGCACCTCACGCATCCTGCGACGGAGACCACAGGTGAGTTCGAAGTCTTTGTAGGCGCGCCCATACTCCATGCGGACAATGTGCCGGTAGAGCTTGTGTGTAAAGTTCTGCCGGCAACGCGCTATGCGATTTTCACGCTGGAGGGTGAGGAGATTGCCGGTGACTGGCATCTGGCGATCTATCAGGAGTGGATGCCCCAGGCCGGCTATACGCCATCATACCCGTTTAGCATTCAATATTATGACGAACGCTTTAAAGGGTTGGACAATCTGGCTGCGTCTTCACTTGACATCTATGTGCCCATCCGGCATGAATCCACTCAGTAACCACGACTGGTTGCCCAATGTCTGACGTCGCTGTGGCGCTGGAAGCGATCGCCTTCATGGAGGCGCATCTATCCGAAGAGATTCTCGTCAAGGACGTCGCGGATGCGGTGTCGCTCTCCCTTTTCCACTTCAGCCGAACCTTCAGCCGGACGACGCGTCATCCGCCGTATGACTATCTCATGCGTCGCCGCCTCTCTGCGGCCGCCCAAGCGCTGGCTCAAACCGATGAAAAGGTGATCGACATCGCCTTCGCCTACCGCTTCAATGCCCCGGAAACGTTCTCCCGCGCGTTTCGGCGCATGTTCGATCTGCAGCCGCGCCAGGTCAAGGCAGGGGGACAGATCGATCCGCGGCTGCTCATGCCCCGTTTCACACGTCCGTATCTGGAATTTCTCAGCTGTAACCTGACGGGTTCTCCGGTACGGGCGAGCCTGCCGTCCATGACCGTCGCCGGCGTGGCCGCCCAGATCGACGACGATGCTCCCGGTGGCGCAACGCAGGGCCTGTGGGCTTTGCTGCACCGGGAAATTGCGGGGGCACAAATGCAGAAGCAGGACAGAGAGTATTGCGCGATCGTGATTTACTCGCCGTTCCAGCCCGCTGGTCAGCGGCTTTATCTGGCCGGCACGGTTCTACAAGACGGTGAGGTCGCGCCGCCAACGCTGCTGCTCAAGCAATTGCCCGAGAAGGCCTATGGGTGCTTTGACCTTCAGGCGGGCGACGACGTCCGCTACGTGCGGCGCTACGCCTATCACACCTGGTGGCCCAAGATGGCGGCTTCTCCCCTGCCGATGATTGAGCTTGAACGTTGGGAGATGGACGACTCCAATCCCCGTTCGATCTGCTTGCCGCTCCCAGTCGATCCCGGTGCCGATCCGGCCTGAGCCGAGCGCTACGATTGCGGGACCGGACAGGCGAGGATGGACTCGAGAGTTGGCCAAGAGGGCAGCAGGATCAAGACTCCTGATCACGAAAGTGCTGCAAGACACGCAGCGCACGCAGGGTGTTCCAGCGACTGGGACCGCCCGTCTTTTCCATGTCAAAATGGGTCTGTCCGCCATGCTTGGCTTGCACCGGCCACGTGCCGTCCTTGCGGCGCTTGTCTGCCACGATGGCCAACGCCTCCTCCATGCGCGGATCGTATAGACTACCGGCGGCCCGGAAGTAGTCCAGCGCGCGCAGGATATCGTACTTCCAGCGTGAAGGGTACGACAGCATCAACATCCGCTTGTCGATGATCTCACCGGTATGATCGGAGCGGAAGAGATGGTGCAGCAGAATAAATTCACGGGCCTGTTCTGCCATGGCTTGCAGCTCCGGCAGCCGATAGCCATAGCCCTGAACTGTATACTCCTCTATCCCCTCCAGAATTGAAATGGTTGAATGCAGTGAGCTATGCACCGCTCCCGCGCGGTTGAAGCGACAATTGAAACCGCCGTCTGGCAGTTGCTGAGAAATCAAGAAATCGACAATGGGCTGCAACGCCGCCTCAGAAGTCTGGAAGTAACAGGCGTAGTTCAGAAACATGCCGTTGATACAAACATCACTCTGCTTGATCGTGCCCGCGGGATTGACACCCCCATCCTGGCTCAGGTTGTCATGCAGGATGAGGTCGATTGCCGCCCGCGGCGCAGGATGGTCCTGGGGCAGGCCCAGGTGTTTCAAATCGAGCAGCGTATAGTGGGTCGAAATCCACTTGGGCTGATAGAAGCCCTTGCCCCAATGTCCGGACGGGCCCTGTGCCTGGAGGAAGCGGGCGCCCCAGCCCTCGTCGGGGATGCGCTGTTGGAGATCCGGACGCAGGGCGCCCAGGAGATCGCGATAGACCTGGAACTGTACGGCGACATCTCCCGCCAGCAGCCACGCCATGAGTGATTGTGATTCCATGCGGTGTGTATCAATCTGGATGAAATCTGCGTAGATTCGGTAAATCGTTCGACTGAGCGTTCGACTGAGCCAACGCGGAAGTCTCACGCCGAAGTCCGCTGCATCCGGTTTGTTCCGCGGTCTATTTACGGCAAACTGACAATTGCTGCAACGCTCGGCAACGGCTTGTCCGAATGGGCGATGATTTGCTATTGTACAGGCGAAGAACCATATTCCACATTCCAACCAGCATGAGGAGCAGCGACATGCCACAGAAACTCGCAGGCAAAACCGCCATTATCACGGGCGCCAGCGCCGGCATCGGCTGGGCCAGCGCCATCGCCCTGGCCGAAGAGGGCGCCAATCTCGTCATCACCGCCCGGCGGGAAACGCGCTTGAAGGAGTTGGAAGACGCAGTGCTGCAGGCGGGCGGCAAGGCCGTGAGCATTGTGGGGGATGCGGTGGATGAAGAGACCGCGGTGCGCTGCGTGGCTGCCGCGACGGAGACCTTTGGCAGTCTCGACATCCTGATCAACAATGTCGGGGTCGGAAACTACAAGAACCTGGTCGACACCAGCGCGGCAGAATATGATGAACTCATGGTTACCAACATGCGTTCGACCTTCCTCTTCACCCGCTACGCCGTCCCGGTCATGATCGAGCAGGGTTCCGGCACGGTGCTCACCGTCTCCTCCATTGCCGGCATCTACGGCTTTCCCGGCGAGGCGGTCTACTGCGCCACGAAATTCGCCCAGGTCGGCTTCACCCAGGCTCTGGACAAGGAGCTGCGCCCTCACGGCATCAAGGTCGGCGTCATCTGCCCCGGCGGCGTCAAGACCGAGTTCGCCCTGGGCAAGGGCCGCACCGAGGAGAGCGTGGCCGCATCGGAAATGCTGGAGCCGGAGGACGTGGCCCAGGTCGTGGCCATGGCCTGCACCCAGTCGCCCAAGTCGCGCATCATCGAAGTGCAGATGCGCACCATGGATGAGCCGCTGGCCTAACGAAACTGGCCACACAATGGGAGCATGACTCTTGACGCCGGTGACAGTCAC
>CAYZLP010000174.1:0-1431 GCA_964478635.1 uncultured Caldilineaceae bacterium | reverse complement strand
CTAACGAAACTGGCCACACAATGGGAGCATGACTCTTGACGCCGGTGACAGTCACCTCGTGCAAAGTCGTGCTCTTGTAGAAGCTTCAGTTTATCCCGTCCGGAACATACAAAGCGCGGTGCTCCATGCTCCTGAGTCTGAACGCTGTTTTCAATCCATTGGGTGACAACCTGGCCTCGCTGTGGGACGTGATCGCCCTGGTCCTTACCTTTCTGGTCATTCAGGCGCTGGTGCTCGTCAACGGCGCGCTGCAAAAACGCGCGCTGCTGCCCACCTTCATCACGCGCAAGATCATCCACATCATGGCCGCGCCGCTCTTTGTCCTCTGCTGGCTACTCTATGCGGGCAGCGGCAACAGCCGCTATTTCGCCATGGTCGTGCCCCTGGCCTTCATCATTCAATTTACGGTCATCGGGCTGGGACTGCGCCGGGACGATGCGTTCGTCAACTCCATGTCGCGCAGCGGCGATCCCCGGGAACTGCTGGGGGGCACGCTCTACTACGCCATCGTCATGCTCGTCTGCACGCTGCTCTTCTTCAACGCCGGCGATCTGGACAACCCGGCCGCGCTCTACATCCTGGGCGCATTGGCCGGGGGCGATGGTCTGGCCGACATCATCGGCCGGCGCTATGGCGGCAGCCGTAGCTTTGGTCTGGGCGGCGCCCGCAAGACGCCCATCGGATCGATTGCCATGTTTGGGGGATCGGTCTTGATGATCGCGCTGCTGGCGGCGCTCTTCGGCACGGGACTCAACTGGCCGGCCATCCTCCTGCTCAGCCTGCTGGCCACGGTCGTAGAGGCGCTGACGCCGGCCGGCTACGACAACTTCACCATTGCGGCCGGCGTACTGATCGGCATCCTCCTGCTGCAGGCGGTCGCCCCGGCCCTCTGGCCCTACACACCGCTGCTCACCCTATGACCGCATCCCTGACCGTCGTCAAGCTGGGCGGCGCGCTGCTGACCGACAAAACCCAGCCCTATACCCTGCGCGCCGGGATTCTGGCGCAGATCGCCGGGGAACTCCAGAACTGCCGCCAGCAGGGCCTGATCGAACGTCTGGTGTTGGTCCACGGCGTGGGCTCCTTCGGCCATCCGCCCGTGGTGGCCCATGGCCTCCACAAGGGCTTCCAGTCGCCGGAACAGCTCATTCATCTGACCGGCGCGCAAAACAGCGTGCTGCGCCTGCGCCTGGCCCTGGCCGAAGCCTGTCACGGGGCCGGCTTGCCAGTGGCCACGATTCTGCCCAGCTCCTGCATGACGGCCCACAACTTCACAACCCGGGAAATGTTTCTGGATCCGGTGGCCGGCTTCCTGGAGCTGGGCATGATCCCCATCCTGGGCGGCGACGTGCTGGTGGACGATGGGGTCGGCTTCAGCGTGGCCGGCGGCGATGCCCTGGCCGTGGCGCTGGCTCTGCACTTCGAAGCCGG
>CAYZLP010000173.1:0-8345 GCA_964478635.1 uncultured Caldilineaceae bacterium | reverse complement strand
TCGACCCGGGCGAGCGCAACAACCTGGCCCACGATCCGGACTATGCCGAACCGCTTGCTGAGATGCGGGACAGGCTCGCAGCGTGGATGGAGGCCACACGAGATCCGCTGCTGATCGGGCCGATTCCTGCGCCGGCGGGCGCGCAGGTGAATCGTCCCGAGGATCTCTCGCCGAGTCAGCCGACACTTCCCGTTGCCTAAGTGCTCTGTTAACTTGAGTTTTGTATATGTCATTCTGAACGGGTCGGTCCGAAATCTTCGGATTTGTCGACTGTCTAGTGAAGAATCTATGCTCAGGCAACGTCGAGATTCTTCACTAGACAGTCGCCGTATCCGTGGTCTCGCCGTAGACCCGTTCAGAATGACAAAAATCAACTTAACAGAGCACTGAGTCCGGCCGCGCTTGTCGTTTTCGCGTTTCACCCAGTATGCGGAAGGAGAAGCTATGAAAGTCGTCGTCATCGGGGGAACAGGCCATGTGGGCACCTACCTCATCCCGCGCCTTGTGGAAGCCGGTCACGAGGTCACCTGTGTGAGCCGCCAGGACCGGCAGCCCTATCACGACCACGCGGCCTGGCGGCGCGTGCAGCAGGTGCAAATGGATCGCGTTGCGCTCGAGGAGGATGGGACGTTCGGGCACCGGATTCGGGAGCTGAACGGTGATGTTGTAATCGACATGATCTGCTTCACCCTGGAGAGCGCGCGTCATCTGGCTGAAGCGCTGCGGGGTTCGGTGCAGCATTTCCTCCATTGCGGCACGATTTGGGTGCACGGCCACAGCACGCAGGTTCCTACAACCGAAACCCTGCCGCGCCGACCGTTTGGTGAATACGGCATCCAAAAAGCCGCCATCGAAGCATACCTACTAGAGGAAGCGCGGCGGGGAGGATTTCCGGCCACGGTCCTGCATCCCGGCCATATCGTAGGTCCCGGATGGATGCCGATCAACCCAGCCGGCAATTCGAATCCGGCCGTCTACGAACAGCTGGCCACCGGAGCTGAAGTGCGCTTGCCCAACCTGGGCATGGAAACCCTACATCACGTCCACGCCGATGACGTCGCTCTGGCCTTCATGCAGGCATTGGCCAACTGGTCCGCGGCGGTCGGCGAGAGCTTTCACGTCGTGTCGCCGGCAGCCCTTTCGCTGCGCGGCTTTGCGGAAGCGGTTGCCGGATGGTTTGGCCGGCCGGCGCGTCTACGGTTCGTGCCTTGGCCGGAATGGCAAGAGGAAGTTTCCGAGGAGTACGCCCAAGCCACCTGGGATCATATCGCCCATAGTCCAAACTGCAGTATCGTCAAGGCGCAGCGCTTGCTCGACTTTCAGCCTCGCTACACCTCTCTGGAGGCCATCTACGAGGCCATCGACTGGCTCGTCGAAAACGGGCGCCTCCGCATACCGCGGGAAACGGATTAGGCAGCCGGTCGCGCCTCGATGCGCGCCTTCAACCGCCGATCGTAGTCCGCGGCCAGTTGTTCGAAATAGCTGGCGAAGCGCTGCCAGTTCTCGTTCATATACCCTTGGATCATGCGGCCGAGTGATTCGGTCCGACGTTTGCGCAGCGCTTCCACCCCTTCCCAAACGGCTTTCGGCAGATCGGGCACGGTGCGGAGGGCCGCCACGGCCAGTTCGGTGAGCGCATCGTCCTGTTCCTCTTCCAGCACTTCCCGCAACGTGGCAATCGCCGGATCTACCGAGGCGTCATCCGCTAGATAGCCGGCACAGAGCATATAGTCCAGCAGAAACGCACGCCGCCAGTAGTGGGCCAGGCTGCTCACGGCCCGTCGCACCGTCAGAATGTAGACGGTCTTGCGCCAGGTGCGCATGAGCCACTGCTGAGGCAGCCGCAGGGGCCACAGGGCAATTTGTTTCAGGCGCCCGATGATGCCCGTAGGATTGGCGTTGATACGCTCTATCACTTCATCGGTAAGGGGTAGGCCTCGGCGGTCGGCGATGCTTCTGGGCATCTGGGCCCGAAAGCGGTTCTCGACGACCGTATCGGCATACGGTACAGGAAGGAGCGTCGATAACCCGGCCAACGTTGCGTCCCGATAGATCAACCAATCGAATGTATCTGTGCACTGGATATCGGTGTTCACTGAAGCAGTCTCTCGTGAAGTGTTCGTTACGATTCTGCCGCGGCCGACGCTTCGGATGATTCCGGCGGTAAGGCGTCGGCTGATGCGGGCACAGCCGGCGTTGCCGCCGCTGCGTCGGACCGGGCCACCAGGTGACGCACGATCACCTGGGCAACGCCGACCAGTGGAATTGCCAGCAGGGCGCCCAGGATACCGTGGAGCTGAAAGCCGGCCGCGATGGCGATCAGGACCAGCAGCGGATTGAGGCTCATGCTGCTCCCCATGATCCGGGGAATCAGGTAGTTGCCCTCCATCATCTGGACAACCAAATACCATGCCGCAGTGAGCAGGGCGATCAGGGGCGATATCGTCAATGCCATCAAGATTGCCGGTATCGCGGCAATGATCGGACCCAGGAAGGGGATAAACTCCATAAGCCCGGCCAGCACCGCCAGAGGCAGGGCATTGGGCACGCGTAAGATAGTGAGCCCGACAAACGAGGCCGCACCGATCAACAAGCCCAGAATGATCTGGCTCCGAAGATAGGCGCCCAGCATGTCTTCCGTGTCGATCCAGATCCGGCTGATGGTGACCTGGTAATCTTTGGGCGTCGCTCGCAAGAGGGTCCGCAGCGCGGTGCGGCGCGTCGTCAACCAGTAGATGCTGATCACGACGGCGAGCAGGATCTGCCCCAAGATGGCAAATGCGCTGGAGGCCATGGGCAGCGCCTGCTCCCGCAAGCGCGCATCGGCCATCTCCGTCAGATTGCGGAATTGCTCGGGCAGAAGGGCCGTCGCAGGGATATAGACCTCAAACTGCCGCTGCACCGCGAAGCCGACGCGCAGCAGTTCATAACTCATTTGATTGATGAGTTCACTGTCCTGGAAGAGATCCAGCATCAGGCTGATGATCGGTGGGATCGCCAACGTGAAGAGCGCAATCAGGGCGATGGCCGACCCACCGTATATGAGCGCGATCGACAGCCATTGGGGAATGCGCCACCGGGTCATGGTCTTGAGCAGCGGGCGCACCGTGGAGGCGAAGATCATGGCGCCGAAGAGGACGATGAGCAGATTGGATAGCTTGAAGAGCACGAATGCCCCGCCCAGCGTGAGCAGAACGATGCAGGTACCGATGAAGACATCTCTGGGATTCAATACTTTGCCTTCGTGCATGCGATGATGGGGCACCCTTCTTTGAAAATCAGTGACTCCACGATTTGTCATTCCGATTGTCATTCCGAGCGGGTCTACGTAGTTCCCCCTCACTCTGGCGAAATGCCAGCCAGGAATCCCGTCCTGCTTCAAATCGTGGGCTGCTGAAAATGGACTTCGCAATGTCGTTTGGATCATTTGACGCAAGAGAATAAAAACGCCACAAATGGCAAGAAGGTTCCCGTGCCGACCGCTCGTCGCCTGACGCAGAACCAGACGGCCTTCAAGGCGATCGCCGGTCAGGCGTATCTCCTTCTGATTGTCACATGATTTGCACTTCGTACATTCCTCCAGTGCGAAAACCGGCTGGAATGTACGAAGTGCAAGTGACGTCTCTATGAGGTCGTTGCCAACGCGGCGAGGGTGCGTTCGTGTAGGGCCTGTTCATAGGCCGTCAGATTCAGTCCATGTGTAGTGCGGAGCTGTTCCGCCTGTGCGAGAAGATTGCGAGCCCGGTCATGCGCTCCTGCAGCGGCGGCCACGGCAGCCAATGCTTCCTGGCCGGCCATGATGCCGTCCCTGCGGCCCAATTCTTGATTGATTCCCACCGAGGCGTTCAGCGCCTCCTCCGCACCGATCAAGTCTCCTGCCGCCAACTTGGCCAGACCGATATTGAGCAGCGACCAGGCCTGGCCTTCCCGATGGTTTCGGCGTCGCGTGATGTCGAGCGCCGTCTCGAAGAGCGTCACCGCGCGGGTGAGGTTCCCTCGCTCCAGGGCAATTCGGCCCAGCAAATTGGCCGTGACGGCCAGGCCGACGCCTGATTCTTCTACCTGGTTGAACGTGGGCAGGGCCTCATCGAGCCGCGCTTCGGCCGTCTCATAATCGCCGCGGCTGCTGGCGATGCCGGCTAGCTGGTTCAAAACGGTGGCGATTGCCCAGGTGTCGGCCAGCGTGCGGTAGCGCGCCAGACTTTCCGAAAGGTACCGTTCGGCATGCTGATAGTCGCCCCGTGAACCGGTCAACGTGCCCAACTGAAAGAGCGTCCAGGCGATCTGCCGCTCATCACCCAGATCGCGCCACAGGGCCAATCCTCGTTCCAAGACCTGAAGGGCTGTGGACCACGCGTCGAGCCTATGGTAGAGCTGTCCCTGGGCGACCAGCGCCCGGGCTACAAGCGCCGGTTCGCCCGCTGCATGCTGCAGGGCAAGGGCCAGCCAGTCGCAGCCTTCCTGCCACTGGCCCGCCAGGTACCAGTAGCGGCCCAGCGCGCCGGCCAAACGCAGCCCGAGCGCGGGGTCGTTGCCCTCCTTGAGCGCCCACTCTAGTGCGGCGCGCAGGTTGGCCAGCTCTTCGTTCAACGGTTGGAGTCTGCCGACGGCATTGCCGCTGTAGAGGGTTGCGTCCATCTGCTCGGCAAGTTCGGTGTAGTACCGTGCATGTTTGCGTCTGGCGGCCTGTGCCTCACCCTGGTCCGCCAGTTTCTCCAGCAGATAGATCCGGAGCAGATTATGAATGTAGTAGCGAGTGGTGGCCGGGCCCTCCGGCGTTTGCTGCATGAAGACCCGGATTAGGGATTTATCCACCAGCTGCGCCAGGAGCGACAGGGGCGCGCCGGCGACTGCTTCTCCGGCCCGGCGCGTGAAGCCGCCGCGAAAGAGCGCCAGTCGGGCAAAGGCGCGCTGTTCCGGATCTTTTAGAAGGCTCCAAGACTGGTCAAAGAGCTCGCGTAGACTCCGGTGACGTTGGGGTGCATCGCGATCGCCGCGGGCCAGGAAGTCGATATCGACCGTGATCTCGGCGGCGATTTCGGCAGGGGTGAGCACGTTCGTCCAGGCGGCGGCCAGCTCAATCGCCAACGGTACACCCTCCAACTGATTACAGATCGTCCGCACAGCGTCCCGGTTGCCGGCCGTGAGCGCAAAATGGGGCGCCACCTGGGTGGCCCGGTGGGCAAAGAGGAGCACTGCGTCGCTTTCGTCGATGTCGATCTGCGCCGTCCGACCCGGCAAGGTGAGGCCGCCCAGCTCCACGGTCTGTTCGCCGGACAGGCGCAGGCGTTCCCGGGTGGTGACCAGCAGTTGGAGGTCACCATGCTGCTGCAGGAGGTGGGATATCGGCGTGAGCGCTACGCTGCCTTCACGTGCAAGCAGGTGCTCGTAGTTGTCCAGCACCAGCAGCAGGCAGCGCCCGGCCAGGAGTTCGTCCAGCTGTTCGGTCAACCTGCCGCGGCCGGGCAGCGGTACGTCCAACGATCGGGCAACGGCCATCGGCAATTCATTGACCTGAGTCAGCGAAGCCAAGCTGACGAAGGCCGCACCGTCGGGGAAATGGGCCTGCAGGCGGTGGGCCAGGTGCAGGGCCAGGTGCGTCTTCCCGATGCCGCCCATACCCGTTAACGTGACCAGCCAGTGACGTTCGTCGACGATCAGGCGGGTCAAGGTCTCGATTTCCACGCGCCGACCGATGAGATGATTGGCTGCCAGCATGCGGGGCGCAGATTGTCGGGCGTTGTGAGCCGGAGCACGCTCCGCGTCCGCGGTATATTCCGCCAGCGGCGTTCGTGCGCTTTCCACAAAGGATGCAACCTCAGCTTCCGGCACGCTCAGAATCCGGGCCAGGTGTTCGGCCATCGCCCGGGACGGCCGACGCTTGCCGTTCTCGAAGAAGCGAATACTTTGCACCGAGCAGTCGGCTCGTTCGGCCAGGGCCTCTTGGGTCAGATCTTGCTCGAGACGCAGACGCTTTAGCCGGCGTCCAAAGGGCAATGTTGAACCGTCGTTCATCGTCATTGGAATGTCCGGTCCCAGTGGAATCCTGCTTCGCTGCTTGTGATCATACCAGATTGTAGCGCTTTTTGTAATAGTCAGTTGCTGGTTTCCTCCGGCCCCATCGGGTGAAATGAGGCATAATCGATTGTCGGCAACAGGCTGGAATGCCCCACCATTAAAATCTCGGATGAAATTATGACGGGAAAATCTGAAGCATCGAATCGCTCTGAACGGTATGTGGTTCACGCCCCAGGCGCAGGCCGATCGTTTGACGTACTCGGCATGACGGTGACGCTCAAACTTCCGGCAGAGGCCATGCGGCCGCAGTTTACCCTGTTTCAAGCCCATTTGCCGCCCCATTTCGGCGCGCTGACCGCCCATTTTCACCGGGAAATGGTGGAATGGTTTTACGTGCTGGCGGGCACGGTGGCGTTCACGCTGGACGATGAAACCGTCATCGTGGGACTTGGCGGGTTTGTCATGGTGCTGCCCGGAACGGTTCATGCCTTTTGGAACCCGGCGGCTGAGCCCGCCGCCCTGCTCGGTTATCACTCTCGGGGCGACGATGACGACTATCTGACCGAACTGGTTGCGCTCATCGCCCGCGCTCCGACCTGGCCTCCGGCCGACGATGCGCCGTTTCTGGCCCTCGCCGCGCGTTTCGATCGCTATCCGCCGACCACGTCTCTGCCGCCGCGTAGGATGCCCGTCACCCCCTGAAAGGTCGGCCCGTGCATGGGGCTTTGTCTCCGCCCATGTTTGTAATGCTTCTTGTAACGGTTGGTTGCTGTTGCCGGAGTCAAAACAGTGATGTAATGCACCATGTGCCTGCTTTCAAGCTAGGCGTCCGGTCAGAAAACTTGCATTAAGCGCTTTTCCGAAAATTCGATTGTGGGTTCCGGTTCCTCTCGGGCCAGAGTGTTCACCACAGAGAATTTCCGGACAGATTCTAACTGTCACATTTTTTGAACTTCGTACATTCCTCCAGAGCGGAAACCGGTGGGAATGTACGAAGCTCAAGTGACGTCTCCACAAGGAGGAGATGATGACTGCCACACTTTCGAAACTTGCTTTTGCACGAGACGCGCTGGGTGATGCCATAACAGTTCGGCCCAATGATGACCGCTACGATGAACTGCGCCGGGCATGGAATCTCACCGTGGATCATTACCCTGCCCTGATTGTCATGGCAGAAACGCGCGCAGATGTGATCGCGGCGGTCTGCTATGCTCGGGATGCAGGGTTGCCCGTTGCCCTGCAAGCGACGGGTCATGGCGTGCGCCGCCCGGCAGATGGGGCGGTGTTGATCAACACGGCGCTAATGACCGGTGTCACCATCGATGCCGCCAATCGCACGGCCTGGATCGAAGCGGGCGCGAAGTGGGGCGGCGTATTGGAAAAGGCCCAAGCGGCCGGCTTGGCGCCCCTTCTCGGCTCGTCGCCGACCGTGGGCGCAGTCGGGTATACATTGGGCGGCGGCATGGGGTGGCTGGCCCGGGCATACGGCTTCGCGGCCGACAGCGTCCGCCGCTTCGAGGTCGTTACGGCCGACGGTCAGTTACGCAACGTGAGCAGAGATGATCACCCGGACCTCTTTTGGGGATTGCGGGGCGGCGGTGGCAGTTTGGCCATCGTGACCGGCATGGAGATCGAACTCTACCCCGTCACGACGGTCTATGGCGGCAATCTCGTCTATCCGGCCAACCTGGCGCGCGAAATCTTTCTACGCTACCGGGACTGGGTGAAAGACGTGCCCGATGCGCTGACGTCATCGATTGCGCTCATGAACTATCCGCCCATCCCCGAGCTGCCCGATTTCCTGCGGGGTCAATCGGTCGTCATGGTGCGGGGATGCTATGCCGGCCCTGTGGCCGCAGGAGAAGCGCTGCTCCAGCCATGGCTGGCGTGGCGCAAGCCGACGGCCAATCTCTTCCACGCGATGCCCTTTGCCGACGTCGTGCAGATCAGCAGCGATCCGCCCGGCCCGTTGCCCGGCTTTGCCAGCGGGGCCTGGCTACGGATGCTAAGCGATGATGCCATCGATACGCTCGTGGCCTTCGGTTTTGGCCAGCAGGGCCCTTCACCGCTGGTCATGACGGAGGTGCGCCATGCTGGTGGTGCGCTGCGCCGCGTCGACGCCGACGCCAGCCCCATTGGTCACCGGGATGCCGAGTTTGTCCTGAGTTTGGTCGCGGTGACGCCGACGGCGGAAGCGCTGGGTGGGGCGGCACGCTATGTTGACGAGCTGAAGCAGGCGCTGACTCCCGTGCGTGACGGCGTCTATATGAATTTTCTGGACGCGGAAGAGACGCAGCAGCAGACCCGCGATGCCTACTCGGCCGCCG
>CAYZLP010000172.1:0-8351 GCA_964478635.1 uncultured Caldilineaceae bacterium | reverse complement strand
TGGGCGTCCAGTGGCCGTATGCCAGCGCCCAGGGCGTTTTGGAAGAAATCACCGAAGCCGCGCCCATCTATGCCGGCCTGGACTGGACCGCACTGGGTGACCAGGGGCTGAAGTGGGATGCAGCTACCGTACGGCCCCGACCGGCCTATCGCACCTGTGAGCAATTGGACGTTCCTTCCCACGACAGGCAAGAACTCGCCCTCGTCACCGGGGCCGTCACGTACGACGGCGGCAACATGTTCCGCCTCACGCGCGCGATGCGCAACATGGCCTGGGGGCCGATGGTGGCGCTCAATCCGGCCGACGCGGCGGCCATGGGGCTTGGCGCCGACGCGCCCGTCACCGTGCGCAGCGGACACGGCGCGCTGACGCTCCAAGTGCGCCTGAGCAGTCAGGTGCAGCCCGGGACGGCCTGGATTCCCGAGAGCTTACCCGGCGCGCCGGTGGGGGCGTTGTTGAATGGGCGCGAGGTGGAGTTTGTGCGTGTGGAAGCGCGTGAGGAAGACAATAATTAATTGTGAATCGAGAATAGATAATTGTTAATGGGGCGTCTGCGTTGATGTGCGATTGACGGCTCAGCGCCGAAAGCCGTTGACAATTCTCAATTCATAATTTCCCATTAGTTATTTATTTCTGTCTGCATCCATCAGGACGCATCTTTATGGATTGGTTCAACCTCATCGCAATCCCTGTGGCCCGGTCGGTGGCGCTCATCGTGGTCCTGCTAACGGCTTTTGCCTACCTGACGTGGTTCGAACGCAAGCTGCTGGCCCGCTTTCAGGTACGCTATGGCCCGAACCGCGCCGGTCCCAAGGGATTGCTTCAGCCCATTGCCGATGCGGTCAAGGCGGTTTTCAAGGAAGAGTTTATCCCCGACCACGTGGACAAGCCGATCTACGTCCTGGGTCCCATCCTGGCCTTGATCCCGGCGCTGGTCATCTGGGCGGTTATTCCCGTCGCCAAGGGCGTGCCGGCCATTGCCGACGTCAACATTGGCTTCCTCTGGATCCTGGCCATTGCCGGCGTCGAAAGCTATGGTCTCATCCTGGCCGGCTGGAGCAGCAACAACAACTACTCGCTGCTGGGCGCCCTGCGCTCGTCGGCCCAGATGATCTCGTATGAACTGCCCCTGGGCATGTTCCTGGTCAGCGTACTCATGCTGGCCGGCAGTTTTAGTCTGGTGGAGTTGCTCGATGGCACTCGGGCTTGGTGGGAGTGGATCTGGCTGTGGGCCATGTTCCCTCTCTTCTTCATCTGCATTCTGGCCGAAACCAACCGCAGCCCCTTTGACCTGCCTGAGACGGAAAACGAGCTGGTCGCCGGTTACCAGACCGAATATGGCGGCATCAAGTTTTCGCTCTTCATGATGGCCGAATACATCAACATGATCACCACCAGCGCGATCATGGCGACGCTCTTCTTCGGCGGCTGGCGGCTGCCCTTCGGCCTGCTGGAAAACGTCACCTGGCTCGGCCCCTTCGTACTGGCCGCCAAGGTGATCGCCCTGCTCTTTCTCTTCGTCTGGGTGCGCGCCAGCATCGGCCGCCCCCGCTACGACCAGCTGATGGGCTTCACCTGGAAGACGCTGCTGCCGATCAGCATCGTCTACATGATTGTTACTTCCGTTTTGGTGGTGATGTTCAAGTAAGCGCGTGGATACGCCTTACTGAGCCTTGATTTTTGCGAGGAACCGCATGGCCTTTAACGATCTATTCAAGAATGCAGTCGAAATCGGCAAGGCGATGGGCGTTACGCTCAAGTATCTGGCCCAACCGCCCGTAACCGTCGAGTATCCAAAAGAAGCAGTGCCCATGTATCCCCGCTTCCGGGGCAAGCACGAACTCCGGCGCTATGAAAACGGCATGGAACGCTGCATTGGCTGCATGCTCTGTGAAGCCGCCTGCCCGACCGGCGCGATCTACGTCGACGCGGCCGAGAACGATCCGGAGGATCCGACCTCGCCCGGCGAGCGCTATGCGACGGTTTATGAGATCAATCTGCTGCGCTGCGTCTTTTGCGGCGATTGCGAAGAGGCTTGCCCTACGGAAGCCATCGTTCTGGGCCATGACTTTGCCATGGCCAACTATGACCGGCGCGATTTTATCCTGACCAAGGAGCAGCTGCTCAATCCCGGTGAACCGAATGTCGTGATTCGGCCCGATTGACGCTTGCCATCAGTTTTTCGAAGGATTGCACTTATGTCGTGGCCCATGATCTTTTTTATCCTGGTCGGCGCAGTAAGCATCGCCGCTGCCGTCGGGGTGGTGTCCAGCCGCCAACCGATTCACAGCGCGCTCTTCCTACTGACCAACTTCGTGACGCTGGCCGTCATGTATGTGACCCTGGAGGCCCAATTTCTGGCTGCCGTCCAGGTCATTATCTACGCCGGCGGTATTGTGATCCTGATCCTCTTCGTCATCATGCTGATCGGCTCTGAAGAGGTGGATGATCCGCGCATCGGCTCTTCGTGGGCGTCGATCACGGCCCTGGCCCTGGGCGCGCTCATGCTGGCAACGCTGCTCTACGGCTTCACCTTCGGCTACCCCTTCGAGGCAGAGGCCGGCGCGCTCAGCGGCGGCGACCCTTACCTTGTCGGCTTGACACTCTTCACGGAGTACATCCTGCCCATTGAGATGGTCGCCATTCTCTTGCTGGTGGCCCTCATCGGTGCACTGTTGCTCGCCCGCCAGCAAAAACGTCCGGGCGCCACAGAGGCCGCGGTGCAATCAGCCGCATCTCAACTACAAAACGAAGCCACCCTGTCAGCCACAGCGATCAGCGGCGAAGAAACCCCGGCCGCGGCTGACTAGCCCGGAACGACTTGCGGAGGAGATAGACCATGGTTCCAACCGCCTATTACCTTATTTTGAGCGCCATCCTCTTTATCATCGGGGCCGTCGGCGTCCTGACCCGGCGCAACATGCTGGTCATTCTCATGTGTGTCGAATTGATGCTCAACAGCGTCAACCTGACGCTTGTGGCCGCCAGCCGCCAGTGGGGAAACTTCAACGGGCACGTCTTTGTCTTCATGATTATGGCCGTCGCCGCGGCCGAGGTTGCCGTGGGTCTGGCCATCATCATTTCGCACAACCGCCTGACCGACTCGACCGATATCAGCAAGGTCAACCTGCTGAAATGGTAGCCGGACGACCGTTGCCCAATTCGCATTTCTAGAGGATCTTCTCATGGTTGAGTTCCTGTTTGACTTATCCTGGCTCTTGCTGGCGCTGCCGGCCGCAGGCTTGCTCTTCAACCTGCTCTTCGGCCACTATTTTTCACGCCAAATCATCGGCTGGGTCGCAACGGGCGTCGTTGCGGCGGCATTCCTGGTGGGCGTCATTCTCTATCTAGGCCTCCTCGGCCTGCCGGTAGAGGAGCGCATCGTCACTTCCAAATTATGGGATTGGATCACCATCGGCTCCTTTGACGTTGACGCGGCCCTGCTGATTACGCCGCTTAGCGTGACCATGGTGCTGGTGGTAACCGGCGTCGGCGCGCTCATCCATCTCTATGCGACGAGCTACATGGAGCATGACGAGCGGTTCCAGCGCTTCTTCATCTACCTCAACTTCTTCATCTTTTCCATGCTGCTGCTCGTACTGAGCGACAACTTCCTGGGCATGTTCGTCGGCTGGGAAGGCGTGGGCCTGGCCTCGTATCTGCTGATCGGCTTCTGGTTTGATCGCCGGGACGACCTCTACGGCTGGTATGCCGATGCAGGCAAGAAGGCCTTTCTGGTCAACCGGGTCGGCGACTTCGGCGTGATCCTGGCCATGATCATGATCTGGGTCAATCTCGGCACCCTCAACTTCATCGAGTTCTGGGATGCCCTGCACCATACCGGCCTGGCCGTGGGCACGGCGACCATCATCTGCCTGCTCCTCTTCCTGGGCGTGGCCGGCAAGAGTGCGCAGATTCCACTCTTTGTCTGGTTGCCCGACGCCATGGCCGGCCCGACGCCCGTTTCGGCCCTGATTCATGCGGCCACCATGGTGACAGCGGGCGTCTTCCTCATGGTGCGCACGAGCGAACTCTGGCACATCGCCGTACCCGCTGCGACGCTGGCCGCCTGGGTTGGCGGCATCACGGCCCTGCTGGCGGCTTCGGTAGCCCTGGTCCAGACCGATCTCAAGAAGACCCTGGCCTACTCGACCATCTCACAGCTCGGCTTCATGGTCATGGGCGCGGGCGTGGGCGCCTATGGCGCGGCCATGTTCCACCTGACGACCCACGCATTCTTCAAGGCGCTGCTTTTCCTGGCCGCCGGCAGCGTCATGCACGCCACCCACGACGTCCTCGACATGAACCGCCTGGGCGGTCTACGGCACAAAATGCCCACCACGCACAAGACCTTTGTCATCGGCGCCGCAGCCCTGGCCGGCCTCCCGCTCATGTCGGGCTTCTTTTCCAAAGACGCAATTTTGCTGGGCACGCTCACGAAGAATCCCGTGCTGTACGCGATTGAGCTGTTCGCCGCCTTCCTGACTGCATTTTACAGCTTCCGCATGGTCTTCCTGACCTTCTACGGCAAACCGCGGGACCAAGAGCTGTATGACCACGCACACGAAAGCCCGCCGGCGATGACCATTCCGCTCTGGATTCTGGCCGGGCTCTCCATTGTCGGCGGCGTCATCAACTTGCCGTTCGTACTGACCCTGGAGAAGTGGCTGGAACCGGTCATCGGCCATCACGAAGAACCGGCCTTGACCCTGGAACTCTTCGCCATTCTCATGAGCGTGATCATCGCCCTCTTGGGGTTCTTCACCGCCTATTCCCGCTACATAACCAGAGAGCAGTGGGTGGAGCGACTGGCCGGCAACTTCGCCTGGCTGACGCCCTGGCTGGAAAACGCCTACTACGTGGACGAATTCTACAACCGCGTCATCGTCCAGCCCCTGTGGCGCGTGAGCGAGTGGTTCGCCGGCTTTGACCGCAAGGGTATCGACCGGGTCGTCAACGAGGTCGGCACAGGGAGTCTTGCCGTCAGCGGCTGGCTACGCCGCTTCCAGACCGGCGTGATTCCAACGTACGCACTGGGCATCTTCATCGGCGTCGTGGCCGTGCTGGCCTATTTTGTCTTTATCGCCTAACGCATTGATTGCTGCCGCCCGGCCGTTGTGTGGACCGGAGCAAGCACACAAGGATAGACAGCTATGTCATTCGCTATCCCGAATTTATTGAGCCTCCTCATCGTCATTCCCGTGGTCGGGGCGCTCGCCGTCTATTTCGTACCGGACGACAATCTCAAGAAATTGTTGGCGCTGCTCACTACCATCGTCACGTTTCTCTTGAGCCTGCTGCTCCTGACCGGCTGGCAAGACGGTTTCGCCGGCATGCAGTTTGTCGAGGACTATCAGCGCATTCCCGGGTTGGATCTGCGCTATCACGTGGCCGTGGACGGTATCAGCCTCTTCCTGGTGCTGCTGACGACCTTCCTCATGCCCATCGTCATCTATTTCAGCAATCTCTACGTGCGGGACGGCATCGGCGCATACCTAGCCCTCATGCTGGTGCTGGAAGCGGCGGTCATCGGCTGCTTCGTCGCGCTGGATATGGTGCTCTTCTTCGCCTTCTTTGAGATGACGTTGATTCCCATGTATTTCCTCATCGGCGAATGGGGCGGGGCCAATCGCAAATACGCGGCCCAGAAGTTCTTTCTCTACACCTTTGCCGGCTCAGCTTTCCTGCTGGTCGGCATCGTGGCCGTCTTCACCCAGACGGGCACCTTCAACGTTGTGGAAGCGGCCCGGATCGGCATTGACCCAGGTCTGCAAAACTTCATCTTCATCCTCTTTGCCATCGGCTTTGCGGTGAAGGTGCCGCTTTTCCCCTTCCACACCTGGTTGCCCGACGCCCACGTGCAGGCGCCCACGGCCGGCTCCATCATCCTGGCCGGCGTCTTGCTGAAGCTGGGCACCTACGGCTACGTGCGCTTCGCACTGCCCCTCTTCCCGGAAGCGTCCGTCACATTGGGACCGATAATCGCCGTGCTTGCCATCATCGGCATTCTCTACGGCGCCCTGGTGGCACTGGTCCAAAAGGACATCAAGTCGCTGGTCGCCTACAGTTCGGTGGCCCACCTGGGCTTCGTCATGTTGGGCGTCTTCGCCGTCAACGAACAGGGGATCAGCGGGGCGGTCCTGCAGATGGTCAACCACGGCTTGAGCACGGGGGCTCTCTTCCTCATGGTTGGCCTGCTCTATGAACGACGCCACACCCGCATGCTGGACGACTTCGGCGGGCTGTGGAAGAGCGTGCCCATTTTCTGCGGCTTCTTCCTGGTCGTCGCCATGAGCAGCGCCGGTCTGCCCGGCCTCAACGGCTTCGTGGGTGAATTCACGATTCTGCTGGGCATGTGGATGCGCCAGCCGATTTTCACGGTGCTGGGCGCGCTGGGCGTCATTCTGGCAGCGTGGTATCTGCTCACCGCGTTCCGCAAGATGGCGCAGGGACCAATTACCCACAAAGAGAATGAAGCGCCCTACCTGAAGGATCTGCGCATCGACGAAATCGCGATGGTCCTGCCCCTGGTGCTGCTCTTCTTCGTCATCGGGCTCTTCCCGAATCTCTTCTTCAACAAGATCAATCCCTCGGTCGAGGCGTTGGTGGACGGCATGGAAGCGGCCCGGGCGGCTGTGGTCATGCAGGTTGACGACCACCAGATCGGCGCGCTGACGCTGGACGGCATGGAGGTGCAGGAATAACTATGGAGACTACGCTCGATCTTTCAACCCTGAATCTAGCGGTCGTCCTGCCCGAGTTGGTGCTGATCGGCTTTGTCATACTGGTCATGCTGGCCGATGCGTTTGCCACCGATGAGAAGCCGACGCTCCGGGAATGGACGCCCTGGATAGCGCTGGCCGGCGTGGTCGCGGCGGCGTTCGCCAATTTCCGTGTAAGCGGCGAAGAGATTCTCTTCTTCCAGGATGCGGCGATTCTCGACAAATTTGCGGTGGGCGTCAACTACATCATTCTGCTGGCTACGGGGCTGGGCATTTTGCTCAGCGTCAAGTACATTCCCCAGATCAACCGGCAGATCGGCGAATATTATGCCCTGACGCTCCTGGCCGCCACCGGCATGATGATGATGGGCTCGGCCCTGGACATCATCACCGTCTTCCTGGCCTTGGAGATCTTCTCCCTGGCCCTCTACATCCTGGCCGGGCTCAACCGCACCAGTCCGCGCAGCACGGAAGCAGCCATCAAGTACTTCTTGCTGGGCGCCTTTGCCAGCGCCTTCTTTGCCTACGGCGGGGCCCTCATCTATGCCGGAACGGGGACGACCCAGTATTTCGAGATTGCCGAGGTCATTGCCGCCGGCAACGCCAATATTCCGATTCTCTACGCCGGCATCGCGCTGCTGGTCACGGGCTTCGGCTTCAAGGTGAGCCTCGTTCCCTTCCATTCGTGGACGCCCGACGTCTATCAGGGTTCGCCCACGCCGGTGACCGCCTTCATGAGCGTCGGCACCAAGGCGGCAGCCTTCGCCGCCTTCTTCCGGGTGATGCTGGTGGCCCTTCCCGCCGAGCAATCGGTCTGGAGTTGGGGCCTGGCCGTCCTGGCCATTTTGACCATGGCCGTGGGCAACTTCGCCGCCATGCAGCAGCGCAGCCTCAAGCGCATGCTGGCCTATTCGAGCATCGCCCACGCCGGTTACATCCTCACGGCCCTGGCCGGCGGCGCGGCCCAGGGTGCGGATGCCGCGCTCTTCTATCTCTTCACCTATGCCTTCATGAACATCGGCGCCTTCGGCGTCGTCATGGCCCTGGAGGATATGGGCGCCGAGGATGCTATGCAAAACCGGGCCGTGGGGTTGGGCAAGACCCATCCGGGCATGGCCTTCGTGATGGCGCTCTTCATGTTTGGCTTGAGCGGCATGCCGCCCCTGGCCGGTTTCTTTGCCAAGATTCTGGTCTTCGGCGCGGCCGTGCAGGGCGGCATGGCCTGGCTGGCCGTCATCGGCGTCGTGTTAACGGCGGTCGGCGCCTATTACTACCTGCGGGTTGTTGCGAACATGTACTTCGCGGATCCGACGGCGGATACCGTGCAGGCCTTCAACCGCTCAACCACCCTCTACGTAGGAATCGGCATTGCGGCAGTCGGCACCGTGCTGGTCGGCCTCTTCCCCGGCGCGTGGATGAACGTGTTCCAGCAGAGCATGACGCTCTTTGGCGGGTAGCCGGGTTACGGGTTGATTTCCAGAGAACGAAAAGGGGGGGACGGCCCGAACGGACCGTCCCCCCTTTTTGTAGAGACGTTGCAATGCAACGTCTCTACGGCGTGGCGGCGCGGGGCGAATGTATGAGTGTGCAATCATTGGTCGTCCGCCGCAGTCGCCATGTGCACATCCA
>CAYZLP010000171.1:0-8379 GCA_964478635.1 uncultured Caldilineaceae bacterium | reverse complement strand
TGTTGCCGACCGCCAGGTCATAGTCGCCGTCCCCATCAAAATCGCCCAGCGCAACGGAACGAGTTCGTTCGGCCCGCTCCGTATTCCAGCCGGCCGCCGCGTTCAGCGCGCCGTTTTCATTTAGGTACACGTTGACTGGGGCGTCCCAGTTGGCCGCGATGAGGTCAAGATCGCCATCAGCATCGATGTCTCCCCAGGCCAAAGCGTTCGTTCCAGAGGCATCCTTAGACTGCCAGGCAGCCTGGGATTGCAGACGACCATCGTCATTCAAGTATAGATGGTTGGCGGCGCCCTGTTTCTCGCCATTTCCTACTGCCAAATCCAGATCGCCGTCACCGTCCACATCACCCCAGGCCAATGCTGCGCTATAATCCGCGTTGCCGGAAATCCAAACGATCTCTTGTCCCCAAAGGGACCCCGACAGGAGCGATGCATTGGCGACATCCGCATCCTGAGCGAGTAGCGGTGCAAGCAGGCCAGAAGCCATGAAGAGCCAAGCAGTTATGAAAGAAACCTTGAGCATTTTCATTGTGCGATTCCCTTCTCAGCGGTAAGATATCTCTATAGGATTATGCAGCTCCGCCCTCGAGGTTAAGAGACGATTCCTTGAGTTCCAGCGGCGGGCCCCTACGGCAAAGCAACGGCGATTTCAACCCGACATCGTGGCGACCGATACCTGCTCCGCACTTCCGCTACACGGCACAAGGATTTCCAAAATGACCCAACCAGCCAATCCATCAGAGCTGCGTGAACAGATACTTGACCTGTTGAAAGATCGCCGGTTTGACGACTGCGAAGCGCTTTTGGAGAAGGTCAGCAGCCAATCAACACCGGCCCTGCGCCATGCATGCATGCACTATCGCGCGGTCGTACTCTCCGTGCAGCGCAAACATGATCGTGCGGAGACGATATTGCGTGCGCTATTGGCCGAGGAGATTGATGCAACGCAACGGGCGCGCAGTCTCATGGAATTGGCAATCCAGCTTGATGAACTCGGGCGTTGGCAAGAGGCGGAACCTCTTTATCGCGACGCTATTCAACTGTTCGAAGTTCAAGAAAATTGGCTAGGCGCAGCCAAAGCTCACAACAATCTCGGCATCTGCATCACGTTTCAGGTAGAGCAGCAAGCCGCTGACAAGACGCGCGTTGCAGAGGCGATCGAAGAACATGGGCGTGCGCTCTCGATTCTGCACAGCCTTGATGACGATCAGGCCGGCGCCGTGGGTTACGAGACCGCGCTCAATCATCACGGTCTCGGCAAAGCGCATGTCCTTCAGGGAAATTTGGCGCTTGCCGAAGAGGCCTTGCGCCGCTTCATTCAATCCTGCCTTGACAATGGCGACGATCATGGCGCCGGATTCGGGCTCAGCGATTTGGCCGATGGCATCATGTCGTCCAGAGGAGATTATGCAGGCGCCCGAGACGAACTAGATCGTGCGATTCAGCGCCTCGCCGGCAGCGGCGATCTCCTCGATCTTGCAGAAGCGCATGTGCGCCGTGGCCGCGCAAACAGCCGTCTCGGGAACCTCTCCGCCGCTGAAGCGGACTTTGAGGAAGCGGTAACCATCGCAGAGTCGCTCCAGGTTCAGATGGAGGCAATGACGGCCCGCAGTTCCTATCGTGCAACCATCGATTCTGTGTACACGGCGCCACTTACGCTGTATCTGCATGAGAATCGTTCCATCGACGCACTGACTGCGGCTGAACGCGCCCGCAGCCGAACCTTGGCCGATCTACTTGCGCAAACTGAGTTAAAGCCAAGGCATGAAACTCCGCTGCGGCTGCACGAGCGACGAAATGCGGTACGGGAAAAGCTCGATCAGGCCTTTCGCACGGGCGCACCCACCACTGAACTTGAAGACGATCTCCAGACCATCGAACGCCGCATTGAGCTGGTTGATCCTGCGTTTGCCAATCTGGCGCGCTTCGATTCCCTTACGGGGGAAGAGATTTGCGCAAGCTTGCCTGCGAACGCTGTACTGGCCATGTTTCAAGTCGACGATGCCGGTCAACTCTGGCTCCTGGCTGTCAAGCAGAACGAAATCAATCTCCGGAAATTGCAGGGTCCGAAACTCAAGTGGCTCGACCGTTTCCTCATGGGGTTGTTGGATGGTGAACGAACAGGTTTTCTTGTGCCTGATGCCCAGACCGGCCAATTGCAGTCCCCTCAGTTTTGGGGTGAGCTATATCGATACTATGCCGAGCCTTTGCTTGAAGTGGCGGAAAATAGCGCAACGTTATATCTCTGCCCGACGGGTGCGCTGAATCGCCTGCCGTTGGCTATGCTGGCCCCAGCCCCCTGGGAGCGCCCGCCTCTCTGTGTCCAGCCGCGAAGGATCATATATGCACCTAACGCCACAACCTTGTTTGGTATCCGGCGAAGCAGGAACGTCTCCCCCCTTCTACGAATGCTGGCCATTGCGCCCGAAGACGATCGCCTCTCATACACGCAGGGCGCTGCCGTCAATCTCGCTTCAGACAGCCATAGCAAGGCGCTTTTGGGCGGACACGCCACACGCACAGGCGTTATCGACGCAGCAAGCAATTATCAAGTCGTCTGTTTCCTGGGTCACGCAATCTTCAACAACAACTACCCGATGCTTTCAGGCTTACAGCTCGATGATGGGCTGTTCTATGCCGCCGACATGTTTCATTCCCTGCGTCTTACCTGCAATACCATCATGCTTGCCGCCTGCGAAAGTGGGCGCACCCAAGTGCTGCGCGGGGATGAGCTCTTCGGTCTGAGTCGAGCGCTCCTCTATGCCGGCGCACAATCTATGATCGTGACCCTATGGCCCGTACATGAGGTTCCGACGCGACTCTTGGTCGAACGAACATGGCACGAAATGCAGCACGTACAGGAGACAATCCCTGGCGATCCGGCAACCGCCCTTATGGCGGCGCAACTCTGGCTGCAGGAGCTAACGCTTGAAAATGCGGTTGCGGCGCTTGCGGCATGGCAGGAAGTCGGCAGGGGGTCAGCTGCACGGACCCTGCTCAGCCCCTTCATGGAGCGCGTTAGCCATTTCCCCGCCGAGTACCGGCAGTACCCGTTTCGACACCCCTATTATTGGGCGCCTTTCATCATGCTTGGTGATCCGACGCTCACGATCATGCAACACGCAGAGAAGCCGCATTAGACAGAAAAAAGAAGGTCATGAAAGCTTGATTTCAGATAGGAAAGTCCAGATACAAAGTGATGCCGGCCAGCGCAGCTTCCGCGATCGATCCGAACTGTGCGTATCCGTCCTCGTCCGTGAAGGCGTGGTGTGAAGAGCCATCTGCCAGCGCCAACCTTACGCCGACGTTCGAAAAATCGCCCAGCCGTTCATGAAGCGCAACCATTACAGTCACATGTGCATAACCGAGCTGGTCTGCATCGGGTTCAGCCAGCATGCGCACATCAAATGGCGCTTCCGTCGGAACCATGCGCCAACGTCGATGACCCTGAACAGATTCGTCTTCCGACCCCATCATGCCTTGCCAAGCAGGTGTCGCTCCCGTACTGTCCGGCCCGCCCAATGCGCCTACGTCGATCCTCACTCGTCGCCATCTGCGTCCGGCACGCTCTAGCCAGGCCACGCCCCAGACAAAGGCTTCCTGTACCCAATCAGCATTTTGGTCCTCGTCTACAGCCATCGCGGAGGCTGGATGGAAGGGCTCTTTTTCGTTGCCGCCTCTCAGCGCGCTCTGCAGGGCTTCTTCAGGCGCAGATAGCCCTTGTCGTCGGAATTCCTCGTAGTAGGCGCGTTCGCACCGTGCATTGGCCTCGATCCAGAATTCTATCTGCGGCATTGCCAAACCGGCATCCTCGCCGCGCAGCTCAAGCGCAACGTATGCCTGAAGCAATTCGAGGAATTGTTGCCAATCATTGGGTCCAATGTTGAATACCGAGCCAGACATGATGCATTCTCCTACTTCCTGAATGCCCGAGACACCGTCACATTAACCAGATCACTGAAACGAGCAATCTGCTAGTACAGGACGGCGGAAATGCTTCGACGGTGCTCAGCACAAGTGCCACGGCGGAAATTCGGCACTCCTATCGCTGGTAGAAGCTGTCGATTCATTTCCGTCGGGATTTACTAGCCATGGCTGGACAACAGATAGCCGCATAGATCCCCCAACAAGGAATCCATTTCTTGCAGACGCCGTTTTGCCGTGGACCGATGGACGCGTACGCTGTTTTCCGACAGATTCAATGCAAGCGCAATCGCGGCGTCGGAGCGCGTCAGATCCGCCTCAGGGAAACTCGAGCCCACGTCGATATCCGAAAGCTTGAGCGCAAGCCAGAACTGACGGCGGCTTGCCAACGTGAGCATGACCACATCGGTCTGACGGGGCGAAAGCTCGGTCTGCAGAATACGCAGCAACCGCGCCAGTTCTAGACGCAAGCGACGAACCTGGTCCCCGGTCTGCTGTATTTCTTCCTGGAGACGAAGCCATTCCTCCGGCGTATCCGCGAGCGTCGGTTCACTTTCAGCATGCTCGACGCTGATCTCCCGCCGGGTTCGGCGCCAATGTTGACGCATGAAGTTACGCGCAATGAGCTTGGCATAGGCATAAAAGGGACTGTTGAAATCGTAGACGTTGCGCAGCTCTCTCTTTGCAGTACGTACGAGCGCCGGCACATCGGAACAGTGCTCGATCTCCACCCAATGATGGAGCTTTCGCAGCGTAGAAACGAGCGTGACGAGCGCCTCTTGAGCTGCCTCGTCGCGCGCGAATCGTTCCCCGCCCAGCGCGCGCAAAGACGCTTCCAGCTGCACCTGCAGCAGTAGCCACTCATGTTCCGCCCCCCGCTTCAGATCAGAGACGACGGAGCCCCAGTCAGTCAGATTTATGACCCGCCGATTCAGGTCCGCCTCAAATTCGTCCACAGGCGCCGGGATAGGGTCATTGGGGCCGCCAGCAACATCCGGATATTGCTTGAAGAGTCTGATCAACCCGAAATAGAGAAGCTGCTGAGTGGTAGGCGCATAGGCCGAAAGCGCAGAATCCAGCGTCGTCGCATAGCTGCGGCAAAGCGGCGGCAGATCGGAAAATGTCTCAATCGATGGCGATTCGTTCACGGGAATAAGTGTGTGCGATCGGGCTACGCATCAAGGTGTGGCACGCGGTCTTGGCGCCTAATCGACAATTGGGTTGTGAGTCTGGGTTGTGAGTCCTGGCCCCTCACCCGCCAGAGTGCTCCCCACAGAAGTCTTCGGGCAGATTCTTAATACGTGCAGCGCCACTGCATTATAGCGATAGAGAGCCGGATATCCAAGTATCAACCATCAGCCGGCTCTAGTATAAGACGGCGTAAATACCACGACGGAAATTCGGCACTCCTACCACTGGTAGAAACTGTATATTCATTTCCATCGGGATTTACTAGTTCGCGGCAATGGGGCATCTGCAAGAGCACCCAGCCCAAAATCTATCCGCTTTCAGGCGGCGACGGATCGATCTTTCACCGGTTCCAATTGCCGCCAGGTCAAGACCCAAGGAGAAATCTGCCATGACTGGACGAAATCGAGTGACGGCCTCACTGTTCGCCATCCTGCTCGGGGGGTTGGGCGTACATAAGTTCTATCTCGGGAACCCGACGCAAGGCATCATTTACATTCTGTTCAGTTGGACATTCATTCCGGCCATTGTCGGTTTCATTGAAGGTGTAATGTATCTGTCCATGACAGATGAACAATTCGCAGAGAAGTATGGAGGCTCATCATGAACCATCGCATGCGGAAGTTGGGTCCGGCGGGCGTGGCTATGCTGGTCATGCTGCTCCTGGTCACGCTTGGAGCCTGTGGCAGCCGCCGTAATCCGGAAATCATCGTTGAACAAATGTACACGGCGCTGGCGGAAGCCGACCAGGATACATACCTTGAGACACTGCTGCCGGCCAATCGCAATCGTCCCGATCTGGATGGCGTGTTGGCCGTGCTGCTGGGCGACGTCGGCCTCAGCGCCGGCGGCGTCGGCGTGGGTTTGGGCGGACTGTTGGCGCCGACCTTTGCGGACATGGAGTATAACACGGTAAGCGAGGGCAACGGCCATGCAGTTGTCCAAGCACGCGGCAGTATGCGCATGCTGATGATGGAGTACCCCTTCTGTGACACCCACGATCTCGTACGCAGCGGCGGTCAGTGGTATATCGACAAATTCCACGGCGCAAGACAACCGCGGCTGGAGCGCTTGCTGGAACGCAACCAGGCGCGCCTGGCGTCGCAAGGCTTCGATACGCCCCAGTCAGACGATCCGTTGGCCGAGCTGGGCATGCTCTTCAACGCATTCGGTGACAGTACCGCCATAATGCTCGATATGTGTGAGTAGTCGAACCGGCGCAAGGCCAACGCAATTGCCGGCGACTTGAGTATTTCGCTGCTACATCTGAAGCAATCTGGAACACAACCGGTTTTTTGTCTAAATCGGAGGCAAGCATGTTTTTCAGTGGATACAAATTTGCATCACCGGGCGCCATAGCCGTTATTGTCTGTTTCTTCCTGCCGTGGGTCTTCGTCTCGTGCTACGGCCAACCCATCGCCGAGTTCAGCGGTTTCGAGTTGGCCGCCGGGCCCGAAATTCCGGGCGCGTTCGGGACAGAGCAGGGTGAGCCTGCACCGATACTGCTGACGCTACCCGCGTTGGGTCTGCTCGTCCTGGCGCTGGCCTTCTGGGCTGCACGACGCCGTGTGACCAACTGGCTCGACAAAATAGGCGTCCTGCTGATCGGATTGGGACCGCTGCTGTTGTTGATTTTGGGTCTCTTTGGCAGCACGGAGCGGCAGGAGTTGGCCCAGGAAGGGATCTTTATCGAATATCGCATCGGCGTCTGGGGCACGCTGCTCGGGCTGCTGCTCATCGGCGTGGGCGGCGTTGGGAACTGGTTGAATCGGGGCCAAGAATAGCGCTGCAAGCCGTTCGAGTCGGCGCTGCATCTGCGAAACAGCGTGGATGCAGCGCCGGCAGCCATTGATGAATTGGCGACAAAACAGTGACAAAATGACGATGAATTGGCTCTGGAATCAACATAATATCTGTTGAACTGGCAATGGGGTCGCGGATACAATATGCGAAGTATCGCTTCAGTGACTCTGCTGCAATACGGTCTGCACCGAAATCGCCACAGGTATCCGCAACCAGTTAGCCAATGACTGAAACCGCCAAAATCCAGGTCACACGAGTCCAAGCCACTGAATTCCAACCTCTGCAGGTGAGCCTTTTTATTCCAATCTGGACATGTCGTTTCCGCGTTATTGCCAAGAACCCGATTAACGGAAGGATGCAAAATCATGAAGCCCAGATTGTACCGCGCAACAATGCTTCCAATCCTCGCAGTGGCTGTATTCGCAGTCGTGGCTAGCATATTGACCCAGGCAGACGCTGTGAAGGCGCAGTCCGGCGAAGATATATTTTTGCCCATTGTAATCGGAAGAGGCGATCCCAATATTTATGTGGATTTTTCTCTATTAATTGAGATACCGGATGAAATGGCGTTGGAAGTTATACACGTCATAAACAGCAATCGCACCCTGCTTCCGGAGGGAATCAACGAGTTCGTTGTGACGTCAATGCGAAGCTTTGACGAATGGACGCGCCTTATGCTCGTGCCTAGTTACGTCGTCGAGCAACACTGGGAAGTTCCATTTGGGTCTGAAGAGATTGTAGAGCTATTAGTTTATGAAGATGCGGATAAGTATGTCGCTGCAATGCGGCGAAATAGTCAGTTTGAAGAGCTAGCCAGAAATGTCCCCCAAGAATTCATAGATTACAGCGGATTTCTGGCCATCAAAGCAGCAGAGGCAGACAGCGTAGATCATAAGTTTCCGTGGACAGCCGGGCAATCGTGGAAAGTTGGGACTCTCGGCATGCATCCGGGTTGGGGACCTCATGCCGTCGACTTCATTCCTGATGCTAGCACGAACCAAGCAACAGATTATGCAGTGTTGGCCTCTGCAAGTGGAGAACTAGATGAGCTATGCGGTCCAGGAACTTGGCAAGACGACGCCGAACAGATGGTGGTGACGGTGCGCCATTCCGATGGCAATCAAACAGGATACCTTCACATAGATGCTAGAAGATTTGACAGGTCTCTCCTTGGCCAGCATGTGCCGCGAGGAAGGTTTATTGGGCAACTGTATGATGGGCGTGCTGGCGGAGGCAACGGTTGGAAGTTTGATACACCGTGTGGGCGCGGTGATGTTACGCATCTTCACTTCATTGTGCCTAGCATCACAACAAGATTTGAGGAAATTGAGAACAGCACGATAGCAAACAATACAGGGAAATATTATACGTCAAGCAACCGTCGCAGTGATGAAAATGAAACCAGCGACGACCCCCCGCCCGACGACGACGAAATCGTCGCCTTTTCACGCAAAGGCTATGAAG
>CAYZLP010000170.1:5586-8384 GCA_964478635.1 uncultured Caldilineaceae bacterium | reverse complement strand
CATGGCGTACATGCGGATTTCCTGGCTGTAGAAGATGTGCATGGGGCTGATGGCGAGCAGGAGTCCCGCCGCCAGCCACACCCGGGGTCGGGTCGGAAAGAGCCGCCGGGCCACCCACACGACCAGGGGCAGCGCAGTCACACCCCACGCCACGGAGAACGCGCGCAGGGTTACGGGATCGGTGCGACCAAGGAGTTCCGTCCACAGCTGGAGCAGGGCGTAGTAGAGGGGCGGATGGATATCCCGGGCCGTGAGCCAGACCATGCGTTCCAGCGGTTCGGTGGCGAAGTAAACGCTGTAGCCCTCATCCCACCAGAGGGGCTGCCAGGCCAGGCGGGGCAGGCGCAATGCCAGGGCCAAGAAGGTCAGGCCGACAACGGTCCAGGCAAGGGTGCGACGATTCATACGCAATGGTCAAAGTGAGGGGCGAGCCGTCGAGTGCCCGCGGCCTCCTGCCTACTGCCGTTCGTAGCGTACATACAGTTCTTGATTGGGGTCATTCTCGGCCAGCTCAAATGTTGCTGCAGGACCGACGGGCCGGCCGCCCTCATCCACTAGTTCGACTGTCCAGGCCCCGCCAACAGGGGCGCCGGGAAGCTCGGCTTTGAAATTCTGGGGACGCTGGCGGGCATCCTGGAAGGGCCAGGTGAAGCCGGGTTGGCCGCCGAACGAGACGCCCTCTATCGGGAGAGATTGGCCATCTTTTGTGATGCGCAGGCTGTAGCCGCCCAGGGCGCTGTCGTTTGCATCCGTGACAAAGAGGAATATGCGCACGCCCCCGGTCTCCGCGAATTGCTCCTGGCTCAGCAAGGCAAACTCCATGCTTGCGGGCGCTGCCCGGGCGGGTGCAGGCCCTTGGCCGAAGATGGGGACAATGGCGGCCGGACCCTGAAGATCGACAAACTCATCGGCCAGCCACGCTTCCCGTCCTTCCACACAGCAGACTTGCCACCAATCCCGCCCTGTCGAAGTCGAGAGGACGTCAAATTGCTGGCCGGCTTCCACAATGGAGACTACTTCAGAGTTGGTGTTGGCTTCGCCCCGGGCATTGAGCAGCGGGATATTGACCGTCGCCTTGACCTGGCCCACAGAGAATTCGCCGACGGCCGCAGCCGCGTCGGCGCCGACCGCGGGTACGCTGTCGACCGGGCCGTTCGTATCCACCAACTGATTGATGATCCAGGCCGTGACCCCCTCGGCCGTGCAGCAGATCTGCCACCATTCGCCGTCGTTGCTCCGGCCGGTGATATCGAATTCTTCCCCCCGTTCCACAACGGCCACCACTTCGAAGTTCAGTCCAGGACCGCTGCGCACGTTGACGAGCGGATCGCTGACGATGACTCTGGCGCCGGTTGGCTGGGCCACGGCCGGCACGGCTGCGGCCGGGGCCGCTTCTGCATTCCCGCCGTCGGTTGCGGCAGCGCTGCCGCTTGTGCCGGCTTCTGGCTGGGCGTTGGTCGTTGTTTGGCCCGTAACCTGCCCCGCTGTCGGCGTGAACGTGGGCTTCGGCTCACGGATGGACGGCAGCTCGTCGGCTGCGGATTGGGCTTGACCCCGGTTGCAGCCGGCCAGCAGTCCGATTGCGATTGCCGCCAGCAACAGCAGCCAACCCAGCCGCAGGAGGCGCTGTCCGGATGCATACGGAGAAAGGTGGCGTCGCCCGGCAGAGAACCGGTGCGCAGAGTACGGGGCGTGATGATGCTTCAACGAAAAATTCAACGGAATCGTCTCCAGCCGATGTAGACTTCTCGGTTCGGATTGTTGGCGCGCGTCTCAAAAGTGACTGCGTCCGAAAGCTGATTGCCCAATCCGTCCACCACATAGACGGTCCAAACGCCTTCGCCCAGGAGCACGCGCCGGTTGGCGCACTCGGCCGGCGGCGTTCCCGGACCCTGACAGCGGGCCAGATCATCGGGATTGGGCGGCGTATACTCATATTTGAAGTTGTACTCGACCCGGTTGCCGGCCCCCGGCGGCGCACTGAACTCGAAATGATCGAAGCTCGGCTGAAGCACGTTGGTCGGCGGCCGATCGACCCCCTCAAAGAGTACCTCCAGGAAATATCCTTCCGCCGGGTCTGCCTCCGGTACGTTGGCCCCGGGCAACAGGCCGATATCCAGCTTCGCCCAAATCGTCAGAAAGTCGTTCTCCGTCGGGAAGAACTGCGGTCCGATGATCTTGGCAAAGGGATAGGGGGTCGGCGTCGGCGTTGCCGTAACCGTTGGTGTCACCGTAGGCGTGCCGGTTGCCGTCGGCGTGGGCGGTTCGCCGCCGATCTCCAGCGCTATCTGGCTGGCGTCGTTGACGGTCACGACCGATGTTTTTGCCACCCAAACCGCCTGTCCATTAACGCAGCAGATCTGATACCAGGTTCCCTCGGGGTTCTGCGCAATGATGGCCACGGGTATATCCGGCCCGAGCTGGGCAACCAGCGGATAGTTGAGTCCGGGTCCCGTGCGCAGGCTCACCAGCCCGCTGGGCACCTGGATGAAGGGAGTGGCCGTGGGCAGCGGCGTTTCCGTGGCCGTGGGCGTCGGCGTGGCCGTTTCGGTCGGCGTGGGCGTTTCTGTGGGCGTTACGCCGGGCGGCAGGGTCGGCGTCGGCGGTTCCGGCGTCGCGCTGGGCGGCGGACCGGGTGTGGCCGTGGGCGGAACCGGAATCACCGAACTCGGGTCTACGCCCGGCGGGACGATGATGACTCCCGGCGTCCCGGCAGCCGGCGGCGTCACGACGATGATCTGGCCGATCTCTTCGGGTGTAGGCGTGAAAGTTGGGGCCAGGGTTCGGGTCGGCGCCAC
>CAYZLP010000170.1:2873-5486 GCA_964478635.1 uncultured Caldilineaceae bacterium | reverse complement strand
TGATCCATCAAGGCTGATCCATCAGGACGCCTTCACTTCGGCGCATGGTGCGGCAGCGGCAGGGCCGGCCGGCTGTAGTTGACAGGTGGAAAAATCCGCCTGCTCCCGTTGATCCGGGCACACGATCTCTCTGCATCAAACGGCGGGGGAGCGGGCGAATGTTCCCTCATTGCGCCGTCGCAGGCCGCCACAAGAAAGCATCCCGGCGCCAACCGGGACAGGAAGAGAGTATAGCACGCCGCCGCCCGAACGCCCAAGGCCGGATGATGATTTCAAAGGGATGACGGCAAGCATGCACTCCATAGAACGCGGATTTGACGGATTCAGCGGATCTTCCGGATCTCGTCTTGAAATCCGCGGTTATCCGCCCGATCCGTCAGATCCGCGTTCCATTTCTTATCGGTTCTTGAGGATGTAGCGCGTGCCCCGTTTTTCGCCGATCTTGAGCAGAATGCCCTTGGTGACCAGGTCGGCCAGGTCGAGGCGCAGCGTCTCCGCGCCGACGTGGGGGCAGAGTTCCCGGTATTCCCGGTTGGTGATGGCGTCGTGGCGCTGGAGATATTCGAGCACCTTCATCTGGCGCTCGTTCATGGTGTGCTCCCACTGCTGGACAACCAGCGCGGGATCCTTGCGGTTGAAGAGCTTGACGGTGAAGCGGCTTTCGGTGGCGTCAAACTCGGGCGGAACGTGGCCGGCGTTGACCATGGCTTCGATCATGCTGTCCACACCCAAGCCCAGTTCTTCGATGTAGCCCCACTGGTAGAGGCCGTTGACGATGCGCGGATTGCGGCTATAGTGTTCGTCGACGATGTTGGCCAGGGTAATGTGGGCCGGCAGGCCGCCGGGACTGGTCACCTCCAGCCGGTCGGTATACATGCGGATTTCGATGCCGCGCCCCCGGAGGCGATAGTCACGGTGAGCCACGGCATTGACCAGGGCCTCGCGCACGGCGACTTCGGGATACTCGGTCTCTTCCTGACGCTGCAGGCCACGTACGACGGCTTGCTTGTTCATCTCTTCCCAGGTGACGCGCCAGGCCCGGTCGATGATCAGCGGCAGGGGTCCCACCAGCTCTTCCCGGCGGCCATAGCCGATGCCGCCGCCGGGCTGGCGGGGCTGGGTGTCGGCAAATTTGACGAAGATCGTCTTGGCCTGGGGCAGGAAGAGTTGGGGTTCCTTCCCGAAGAGCAGCATGCCGCTCACCGTGGGGATCCCCTCCTCGGTGATGGCCCCGATCTGCTGGAGGAGCTTATTCTTGGGCAGAATCTGGCTGCGAGGCGTCCGCTTCTGACGCCGTTCCATGTACTCATCGATGACATTGTCATCGAAATCTTCCCGTGCCGTCCCCGCAACCGGCTCCAGCTCGAAATCGGCGGTCGAGGCATGGCCGACGATGCGCGTCACGCCGGGGCTGCCCACCTCCAGATTTTCGTGACCGCGGCGAATCATCATTCGGCCGTCGAGCAACAGATGTGCGTCGCTGCTTTTGGGAACGTGAAGCTGGATGATGTCGATGCCGTTGATCTGGTCCTGATCCCACTTGGTGGGCACAGGCGGCTTGCACATGCGCGTCGCCATCTGCAGCGCGCCATCCACCTCCTCGTCGACGAGGCGCGAGCCGACGTGGCCGTCCGCATCGATCCCGATGACCAGCGTACCCCCTTCCGTGTTGGCAAAAGCGGCAATGGTCTCGGCGATGCGTCCGGCATCCACCTCGGGCAGAAACTCGAGGGTCAGGCCCGGTTGCTGGCGCAAGAGCGATCGGGTTGATGGCATGAGAATATCCTAGACTTCATCGCCCGGATCGCCTTCGGCTTCCGCGGGCTCCTCAAAGGCTCCTTCCAGGGCTGTTTCAACGACTTCCTCAATGGCCGCGTCGCCGGTCATGACTTCCGGACTCTCCGTCTCATGGCCCGCGCCGTTGAGCGCCCCGTTCTCATCTTCGCCATGCTCATCTTGTTCGGCCTGGGCAAGGTCTTCCGCCGTCAACACGGCCAACGCCGCCACCGAATCTTTCGGCTGGAGGTTGACCACGCGCACGCCCCGGGTAGGCCGCCCCATGCGACTGATGCCGGAGACGGAGGTGCGCAGGATAATCCCTTCACTGGTGATGATGGTGATCTGATCCTCGGACCCCACGACTCGGGCCGACACTATGGGACCGATTTCCGTTAGCCGATTGTGGTCCGTTGTCCAGATGCCCTGGGTATAGCGTCCCTTGGGCGAATACTCGGTCAGGGGGGAGCGTTTGCCCCAGCCCCGCTCGTGCAGCACCAGCAGATCGCCGTCCGGCTGGACCACGTCCATGCTGACGACCTGATCATCGCCCAAGAGGCGGATGGCCATGACGCCGGCGGCCGTCCTGCCCATGGGGCGTACCTGGCTTTCATGGAAGCGCAGGGCCTTGCCGTTGCGGGTCACGACGATGAACTCCTGGTCGCCGTTGGTCAGTCGGGCCCAGTCCAGGGAATCGTCCTCATCCAGATTCATGGCAATGAGCCCCGAGGTGCGCACGTTGCGGAAGACGCTCAGGTCCATACGCTTGATCCGGCCGTGGCGGGTGATCAGCGTGACATAATCTGCGTGGTCGAAATCGGGCACAACCAGCATGGT
>CAYZLP010000170.1:0-2773 GCA_964478635.1 uncultured Caldilineaceae bacterium | reverse complement strand
GGGTGATCAGCGTGACATAATCTGCGTGGTCGAAATCGGGCACAACCAGCATGGTCGTAACCTGCTCATCCGGCATCATGCTGAGCACGTTGGCGATATGGGCGCCGCGTGCGGTACGGCCGCCTTCAGGCAACTCATAGACGCGACTGCTGTAGACCCGGCCTTTGTTGGTGAAGAAGAGAATGTGGTCCAACGTGCGCGCAAAGAAGAGATTGATGACCTCATCTTCAGCATGGGTCTTCATGCCCTTGATGCCGCGCCCGCCCCGGCCCTGGGAGCGGAAGGTGGAGGCCGAAATGCGCTTGATGTAGGCGCCGGCGCTGTAGGTAATCAGCTGGTTGTCCTGCTTGATAAAGTCTTCTTCGCTGAAGTCGCCGGACATGCCGTAGGCGATGTCCGTGCGCCGCAGGTCGCCGAAGCGCTCCTTCAGCCCCAGAATGTCTTCCCGGATCAGCCCGCGGATTTTGGCCGGGTGGGCCAGGAGATCGACCAGATAATCGATGCGGGCCATGACCTCGGCATACTCATCGACGATCTTCTGCCGTTCCAGTCCGGCCAACCGGCGCAACTGCATGTCGAGAATGGCCTGGGCCTGGACTTCCGTGAGCCCGAATTTTTCCATGAGCGCGGTGCGCGCATCGTCGGCCGTCTCGCTTTCGCGGATCGTCTGGATCACTTCGTCCAGGTTGTCCAGCGCGATGAGCAGCCCTTCCAGAATGTGGGCTCGCTCGCGGGCTTTGCCCAGCTCATATTCCGTGCGCCGGGTAATGACTTCGAAGCGGTGCTCGATGTGGATGATGATCGCGCGGCGCAGACTCAATGTTACCGGCTGGCCCCGATCCAGCGCCAGCATATTGACGCCGAAGGTCGTTTGCAGGGAGGTGGCCTTGAAGAGCTGATTTTGCACCTTGCGCGGCGCAGCGCCCCGCTTCAACTCGATGACGATGCGCATGCCCCGCCGGTCGCTCTCATCGCGCAGATCGCTGATCTGGTCCAGGCGTCCGCCCCGGGCTAGCTCGGCGATGCGCTCGATCAGGGTCGTTTTGTTGACCTGATAGGGGATCTCGGTCACGATGATGGAGAAGCGCCCGTTGGCCATCTCTTCGATTTCCGTGCGCGCCCGGACGATTACCCGGCCCCGGCCGGTGGCGAAAGCCTGGCGGATGCCTTCCGTGCCCAGGATGATGCCGCCGGTGGGGAAATCGGGACCCTTCACGTGCTCCATCAGTTCGTCCAGACCGATGTCGTTGCGTCGCTCCCAATCGTCGATGACGAAGGTCACGGCGTCGGCGATCTCGGAAAGGTTGTGGGGCGGGATGTTGGTCGCCATGCCCACGGCGATGCCGCTGGTGCCGTTGACCAACAGGTTGGGCAGCATGCCCGGCAGAACAAGAGGTTCCTTCAGACTGTCATCGAAGTTGTTGCCCCAGTCGACCGTATCCATGTCGATGTCCTGGAGCAAGGGCACGGCAATGCGGGCCAGGCGCGCTTCCGTGTAGCGCATGGCCGCCGGGCTGTCGCCGTCGATGGAGCCGAAGTTACCCTGGCCGTCGACCAGGGGATAGCGCAGAGAGAAATCCTGGGCCATGCGGGCCATCGCGTCATAGACTGCGCTGTCACCATGGGGGTGATATTTACCCAGCACTTCACCGACGATACGGGCGCTCTTCTTGTACGACGAATTCGGCTGCAGCCCCATGTCGTGCATCGCGTAGAGAATGCGGCGATGCACCGGCTTCAAGCCGTCGCGGGCATCGGGCAGCGCACGGGCCACGATGACGCTCATCGCGTAGTCGAGGTAGCTGGCCCGCATCTCATCTTCGATGGAGATGGGCAGTACGTTGCCCACGAATTGGTTGTCGCCGTTTAGGCCGCTGCCATCATCACCGGAAGCGCCATTTGCGGGCATGGGAGTAGTCTGTTCGTCCATGCAGCGGAAACTCCTGATCTATGCGATGCCCAGGCGGTCGAACCCGCCATGGGGCCGAATAATCCACTCGCTGATTATACCCGAAATCTATTGAAATTCCCAACTGATGTGGAACAAATGTACAATGACAACGGCGGAACGCCATGAGCAGCGTTCCGCCGTTGTCATTGGGTATGAGCGCTGTTGCCCATCGTCAGCGACGATGTCCCCAACAGGTGATTGTCTTGCCCGCGTGCCGCAATGTACCCGCCCTACAGGGCAGCCGTGACTCTCCCAGCCGCATTGACCAGCGCCTGGCCCGACTCGCCACTGTGACCATTGGCGTGAGCGTTATCGTGAGCGTTGTCGGCTGCGGGAATATTATGGGCTGCGATCGCGGCCGTCTCCGCCAGGCACATCTGGCGGAAGCGTTCCGGCCAGGTTGGCGGCAGTTGAAGTCGCCAGTCGCCGGCCGCGGCCTGCAGAAAGCCGTAGAAGAGACCGGCATGGAGTGCATCGGTCCGGGCCAGCTCCTCCGGATGCCATTGGACGCCCAGGGTGAAGGGCAATTCAGCCACCTCCACCGCTTCGATCAAGCCGTCTTCGCTGGCGCCTACGGCCCGCAGACCCCGGCCCAGTTCCTTGATACCCTGATGGTGCATGGAATTGACTTCATGCATGCTGCCCAAAGCCTGGGCTAGGCGGCTGCCCTCGGCAATCGCCACCTGATGGCAGACCCGAAATCGTTCGTACTTGGGCGGAAGGTAGTCGTGTTTGTCCAAATCGTCGCGGTCGGTTGTCAAATCCTGAAAGAGGGTGCCGCCGCAGACGACGTTGATCATCTGCGCGCCCCGGCAGATGCCC
>CAYZLP010000169.1:2877-8438 GCA_964478635.1 uncultured Caldilineaceae bacterium | reverse complement strand
TGGAGGAGAAGGTCGCCCAGATGGCGGGTGAGGGATCTGTCTTCCTTCCCGAGGGTGAACAGTTCTGGACGGCCCCCGGAGTGGAGAGGCTGGGTCTTCCTCCGCTCAGGATGGCTGACGGTCCCAGGGGTGTTGCCACCGTCGAGGGCGCGACGACGTTTCCCGTGGGTATCGCCCGGGGCGCTACCTGGGATCCTGCGCTTGAGCGGCGCGTGGGTGCAGCCATGGGGCGCGAACTCCGAGCCGCCGGCGGGAACGTACTGCTCGCCCCGACGATCAATAATCTTCGCCACCCGAGTTGGGGCCGGTCCCAGGAGACCTATGGTGAGGATGTGCATCATCTGTCGCGGATGGCGGTCGCATTCGTACAGGGAGTCCAGGAGTACGCGCTGGCCAATCCGAAGCACTATGCAGTTAACAGCATCGAGGATACGCGATTCCAGGTTAATGTTACGCTGGAGGAGCGCACTTTACGGGAGGTCTTCCTGCCGCAGTTTCAAGCTGTGGTCGTCGAAGGCAAAGCCGCATCGATCATGAGTGCCTATAACTCAGTCAACGGACAGTTCTGTGGCGAGAACGAAAAGCTGCTGCGGCAGATTCTCAAAACAGAATGGAAATTTGACGGCTTTGTAGTATCGGATTGGGTATTCGGAACCCAGTCCACGCTGGGCTCTGCTCTCAGTGGCCTCGATCTGGAGATGCCGGTAGCGAGATTTTACGGAGACAGCCTTCTGGCAGCAGTCTCAGATGGCCGGGTTCCTGAATCAGTCATTGACGAGGCGGTCGGCCGGATGGTGCGGAAAAAGCTCGAGTTCGAACTGAATCGACAGAGCGGTCTCGATGAGAATGTGATTGGCAGCGAAGCCCATTTGGCTTTGGCGCGCGACGTCGCGGCTAAAGGATCCGTGCTGCTGAAGAATGAAGCGGGAGCCCTGCCCCTTAGTGCGGAAGCACATCCGCGGATAGTGGTTGCGGGCACTCTGGCGGATTTCCCCAACACCGGGGACACTGGAAGCAGCAGCACCCGACCGGCCTTTGTAGTGACGCCGCTGCAGGGCATTTCAGAACTTTTCGGCGACATGGTCACGATCGACCACATCGGCAGGGATGTTCTGGATACTGATGATCTGGCAAGGATGCAAGCGGCAGACGCGGTGATCGTGGTGACCGGACTCACCGCTGACGACGAGGGTGAAGGGCTCATCGGCGCCGGTGACAGATTGGAACTCGGACTCTCGGCGCAACGTGCCCAACTGATCAAGGACGCCGCCGCGGTTAATGACCGCATCATAGTGGTCCTCGAAGGCGGCGGTGCGATCACGGGGGGAGACTGGCTCGCCGACATAGAGGCCTTGTTGATGGTGTGGTATCCGGGTCAGATGGGAGGTTATGCTATCGCCGATCTTCTGTTCGGGGAGGCAAACCCCTCCGGAAAATTACCGTTGACCTTTCCGGCCAGCCTCGACCAGTTGCCACCGTTTGATAACGAGTCGCTCGAAGTGAGCTACGAGTATTTTCACGGCTATCGATATGTCGATAGAACGGGCTCGACGCCTGATTTTCCATTCGGATTCGGCTTGAGCTACACAAGCTTTTCCATCGATGGGTTGGTTGCCAGCCAGGCCCAGGCGGGCGCTGGTGACGTGGTGCGCTACAGCGTCGAAGTGAAAAACACCGGCCCGAGACCAGGGGCCGAGATTGTTCAGCTCTACGTCAATTATCCGGATTCCGTCGTTCCGCGCGCCGCGCGCGAGTTGAAGGGCTTTGCCAGGGTCTTCCTTGAACCGGACGAGACCCAAACAGTCGAGGTACCACTGGTTGTGAACAGCCTGGCATACTATGACACCACGCAGGGAGCCTGGGTGCTGGAGGGGCTCGACCACGAGGTGCGACTGGGCAGTTCATCTAGAGACCTGCCACTATCTACTACTCTTTCAGTCGCCGCGCAGCAAGACGTGTTAGTCGAGTGACCGCCTGCCGGTCCCCGCATTGGCGAAAAACGGAATGAAGTATCTGTGGCCGGAATTCCCTCAGCCCCCGGAATTCCCTTAACGACGCAATACGGCAAGCCAGCGCCCCAGATTGAGCAGGCTCGCAAGCGACGCCGCCACATAGGTGAAGGCAGCGGCTTTGAGGATTCGGTTTGCATGAGGCAAATCGCCGTCATGCAGGTACTGGCCGTTTTCCAAAATTGGCAAAGCCTTCCTGAAACTGGCATCGAACTCTACAGGGAGAGTCGTAAGGTGCACCAGCGTCCCCAGCAACATGGATCCTATCGCCACTCCGAAAAACAGCAGGCCGAGGACGGGAGCGCGCGTGACAAGCAGCACGACCGGTGCCGCAAGCATTACCACGCTGCCGAACTGCTGGCCCCGCATCGCCAGCTTGGCAAGCCGCTGGCGATTGCGGAACAGCCGCTCGTCACGAGCATCCTGAATCGCATGGCCGACTTCGTGGGCGGCCACCGTTATCGCCGTTAACGAGTGGCCATGATATCTGTCCTCCATCAGTCGCACTGCGCGGGCGTCCGGGTCGTAGTGGTCGCCTGCCTCGGATTGACCGCTTTTTACACGTCCGCCCCTATCCAGGGCGAATCAGTCACTTTTCAGGGTGCTGGCGCAAATGGAATTCGAAGTTCGGCCCGCCTCCCAGCGCGTTGTTCAACAGCAGCACCGACATCCCCTCGACGTGGCGTGCATTGCGCAACGGGCCGACGTCAATCGGCTCCAGGCCCATCGAAGTGACGATTTGAGCAATTATCGCCTTGGCCTCGTGACTGTCTCCAACCAGGGGTATCGAGACCGGCCCGCCGGTCGATTCCGGATCCACCATCGTGCGCCAGCCAAGCGTATTGAAAGCCTTGACGACATCTGCGTCGGGGGCGGCAGACTGGATGATCTCGGCATTGGACCCATCGATCCCGATGCCCACCCGGCCATCGTCGCGACGGACCAGCGGATTCGTCGGATCAATGATGATTTTTCCCGAAAGATCACCGAGGCCCGCCACGATTTCCCTGACGAGCAACCCGGGAACCGCCAGTACAACAATGTCGGCTTTCAAAGCCGCATCAGGGGGCTGCGCGGCCTTGGCGCCGTTACCGGTTCGCTTGACCAGCGCTTCGACTTTTTTGCTGCTCGGGTCTCTTGAGCCATATATGACCAGATGCCCCAAAGCGGCGAACTCCGGACCGAGCGCCCCGCCGACATCCCCTGTTCCGATCACCGCGATCGTGTCTGCCTGGATCGTCGACGTCCAGATACTTAAACACGCAATAATCGTAAAGATTCTTTTCATACATCACCCCGGGGGCGTAGCCAATGGATTATTGCTCGATACTACCAAATTACTGAATGATTGCAGCCAAGCACAGACAGGTGTGTGCCCCGCCCAACGAACGAGCAGAGTTGATGGGCAGGACCGCCAACGCAGCTTGAGAGGCCATGTGATAGACATTTCTTCCCACCTTTCAACGCCGACGAACCGGCGATTGACTGAGGACGAAAAACCCCGGTACCAGAAATCGGTCAGGCTATTCCGTCGCCATGACATGTTCATCAGTACCACGGTTCTGCAGCAGACCGAGTGGGTCCTCCGCTACAGCCACCTGTTCAACAGACATGATATCAATGAGGCACTGCTCGGCCTCGCGGGATTGGAAAATGTCTATATCGATAGTCCTGCGGCGCTCATGCAAGCGCTGGATTGGCATGCCCGGGGGGCTGGATTTCTCAGATGCGCTATATTTGTCAAATAAATACACAGCGGTAGCCGAATTCGAGCTCAGGTCGATGAACTCAGGATCCCCGGCGAGCGCAACGTAGAAGCGCCGAGCTAATTGTTTCCCATGCGCAGCGTACCACTGGCCTGCCGTGGCGGGCACACTTCCAGCGATGCGAAATGCTTGACCATCGCATCCTGCACCTGACCGCCGAATGCGACGCCCATCTGCATGGCAAAATGTTCGGCTACTCGTCCGTCATGAGTCTCCAAAGGATCCATGCGGAGGTTGAAGACCAGCGAACTGTCCCGTAGATAGTCGAAGAAACCCTCGCGAGTACGGAGATGGGTCTTCCAGTTGCCGACGCGCACGGCCGTCACGTCATTCTCGTTGTAGTAGATCACCGTGTCCCGGGCCGAGGGCGCGCCTTCGGTCCAGTGTGCCAGGTTGTTCACCCCGTCAATGCAGACACCGGCCTTCTCCTTCAACTGGCTGACCACATCGCCCGCGCCGGCTGCCGCCGCCAGCGTTGTAAACAGGTCCTCCATCGTCTGGATACCGTTCGAGACGGAGCGCGGCTCGATCTTGGCGGGCCAGCGAACCATCATCGGCACGCGGACGCCGCCCTCCCAGGTTGTCGCCTTCTGGCCGCGGAAGGGTGTTGCGCCTGCATCCGGAAACCAGTCGACCATGGCGCCATTGTCGGTGGTGTAGACGACGATCGTGTGATCCGAAATGCCCAGTTCGTCCAGCAGATCGAGCAGCTTGCCGACATGTCCATCGTGCTCCATCAGGCCGCTCCCGTAATAGTCGAATTCGGACGAATAGGGCTCGGCGAGATAGCGGTTCTCGTCGGTCAGATGCGTGTAGATGTGCATCCGTGAAGGCGCGAACCAGGTAAAAAATGGTTTGCCCTCCTCCACCGATTTGCGGATGAACGCTTCCGCGCGGACGAGGAACTCCTCGTCCACAGTCTTCATCCGCTCGCGCGTCAACGGGCCGGTATCGGCGCACGCCTGCGCGCCCATCGGGCCAAACCTCGATTCCTCGACCGACCCATCCCGCTCCGCGGTCGCCGTGCAGTCCAGCACACCACGCGGGCGATAGTTTGCATTGAACTCGTCGGTATTCTTCCACATCCTGAGTTCAGGCTCTTCCTCGGTGTTCAGGTGGTAGAGGTTGCCGAAGAACTCATCGAAGCCGTGTACCGTGGGCAGGTGGCTGTTGCGGTCACCAAGATGATTCTTGCCAAACTGACCCGTGCGGTAGCCGAGCGGTTTGAGGACCTCGGCAAGGGTGGGATCGCGCTGGTCGAGACCCACCGGGGATCCGGGCAGGCCCACGGTGGTCAAGCCCGTGCGGATTGGCATCTGACCGGTGATGAAGGCAGCTCGGCTGGGGGTACAGCTGGGGTGCGAATAATGGTCCGTAAAGAGCAGGCCTTCATGGGCGATCCGGTCGATATTGGGCGTCGGGACCATCATGCCATGGCTGTAGGCTCCGACATTCCAGTAGCCTACATCATCGGACATGATGACCAGGATATTGGGACGCTCCTGCGCCATCGCGCCAGCGACAATGCCGATCGTGGCAGCCGTCAAGAGAAGCGTGATTTTCAGTATCGACGACAGATATCCGATCATTGCTGCTTTCCTTCCATTTGTGTCTCGTATCAGTGGGTTTCAGGGACTCGCACAACGTGCCCAACAGCAGCGGCGCGAGCTTGCATGCCTGGCCAGCCCGAAATAAATCTGCTTCTGCGATGGGGAACTGTCCCACTGGACTGGTCAGATCGACGCAGTCGCCTTCAATGCCAGGGTCAATCAATGGCAGATCCCAT
>CAYZLP010000169.1:0-2777 GCA_964478635.1 uncultured Caldilineaceae bacterium | reverse complement strand
ATGCTGTCGAGGCGATACAGCGGCCTTTGGCAAAACACTAAGCCATCGGCCGCCCTGGCGCCTGAGAGGCGGGTTTTGGATTCGATGTTGCCGCCGGTTGATTTAGCCCCGCGACGGCCCTGGATCTGCTATCTCGTCGGCTGCGTCGCCTCCGGTTCCGCGGGGACGTGCCGCGTCGTCTCCGGTCAGCGTCGACACGAACGCGGCACCCGCCGTCCCGCCGCTTTCCACCACGCGTAGATGCATATCCGTCTGCGGGAAGGGGATCGAGATGCCGTGGGCGTCAAATGCCTCCTTCACGGCGCGCTGTAGCTCCCCATGGACAGTCCAGTAATCCTCGGTCTTCGCCCAGGGCCGCACGATGAAGTTTACCGAGCTGTCGGCCAATTCGCTGACTCGGATCACGGGTGCCGGATCCTTAAGCACGAGTGGATGGCCTGAGACCACCTCTTCCAGAACCTTCTGCGCTTTTTCGATGGAGTCGCTGTAGCTGATGCCGAAGATCATGTCGATACGGCGGGTCTCCGAGGCGGTGACATTGGTAATGACGTCGCCCCAGACTTTGGAGTTGGGGATCACGATGACCTGGTTGTCAGGCGTGGTCACCGTCGTGGAGACCACAGAGACACGCTTGACGGTGCCGCCCAGCCCGGCGACCTGGACGAAGTCGCCTTCGTCGAATGGCCGATTGATCATGATCATCAGCCCCGAGGCGAGGTTGCCCAGGGTGTCCTGCAATGCGAAGGCGATGATGAAGGAGGCGCCGCCCAACAGCGCGAAGAGTGGGGTTATATTCACCCCAAGCGCAGCGAGCACGATCATCAGGCCGAAGGCGATTGTGAGCCAGTAAACCAGCATGACCAGAAAGCCGCGCAACAGCTTGGATAGCGCCGGCACGCGGCTGAAAACACGCCGTGCCCAGCTGCGTACAACCCGGGCCGCGATGAACAGGCCGAACAGGGAGGCGGCAATCACCGCGATCCGGAAACCGATCTGCACGCCGCCCTCGGGCGACGCCAACCAGCTCAGGAAGCTGTCGGCAAACTCTTGCGGGGTCAACCACGACGTTTCCTGGCGTGTTATCGCCGAGACATAGGTGCGAAGCACGGCCACCTCCGCCGGGTCGCCTCCCTTGGCCTCCAGGCTCGAGACGACGGCGGAGAACTTGTCGAAGATGAGACCGCGTTCCTCAAGCAGCTCCAGCCGCTCCTGGCGCAGCGCCTCCTCCTCCGCCCCCTCGGCGTTACGGAGTTCAAGGCTTTTGTCGACGGTCGCCTGCGCCGCCTCTCTCGCCCGCTCCTGCCAGGCCGCGGCGAGGGGCCGCAGCTGCTCCAGGGTCAGCGGGATGAGGCGCAGCTGCAGTTGTTCAATGTCGATAGACGGATCATCGAGGCCTGCCGGATATGTCGGTGTCACGTCCTGGGTTGCCTCAGCCGGCACGTCCTGCGCCCAGCCCATGCCGGACCAAAGTGCACACACGATCATAATAATGCCGAGGCCGGCGATAATCGGTATTACGTGCCCCATACCTCGGTGTGCTAATGAGTGGGAAGCCGCACCCGGGCAGTCGTCGCGATCTCTGCTCCTCTCGACCGGGCTTTGGGCAATTAGCCGGCCGGCTCCGGCAGCCGTTCTGAAAATGCGCATCGTTTGCCCCTCCCGTGTGGTATACCAATTTTTTCGGCGTTGGAGATTTTGATCGTCTCCCGGGGCCCGATTCGCCGATTTTCCTTGAGCTGAAAGCGCTGTAGCCGACGCTGCGGCCAACCCCGGCGGCGTGCTCTCACTGACGCTTCGCGTCTGTCAGGGAGTTTCCGCCGACGAGCGGCCGGGATCTGGTCAAAGGCCTGTATACCGAGGGGACCGCCGATATGCTCAGGCACACAGTCGCTGCCATGGACTCCGCTATTATCCATGAGCAGTGACATCGTTGCCAGTCGCAAGGCACCCAAAATGGGCGGTCGCGGATGGCAATCCATGCAATTGGCGTTGATACTGGAAGGGGGCGTCGGTGTATCCAAATCCGGGATGTGGCGCCGTCACGCCAACCCATTCGGGAGAAACCGCATGCTCGATAGCTGCGCTCGTTTCCGCCTCACCATGAGGCTTGCTTTGCTGGCCGGCTTGCTGGTGGCGGCTGGCTGCGAGGACGCGGCGCCACCACCTCCGGTTGAGGTTGCTCGGCCGGCAGAGATTGCCACGGTGGCCTCCTCCGACGTCTTGTCCGGGCTGCGCTTCCCCGGGCGTGTAAGGGCGGTGCAGCGAGCTCAACTGGCGTTCAATGTGCCTGGAAAGATGGTCGAGTTGCCAGTAGATGAAGGCAAGGTGCTGGCCGCTGGCGGGCTGATTGCCCGCCTGGATCCGGCCGCCTTCGAGCTGCGTTTGGCGGCGGCACAGGCCGAATTCGAGAAGGCGCTCACCGACTACAATCGGGTTCACCAGATCTGGGAGCAGAACCAGGCGATCGCGCGGGCCGAAGTCGACCAGAAGCGCACCGCCATGGAGATGGCGCGCTCTCGGTATGGCGCGGCCCGCAAAGACCTGGAAGATACCCGGTTGATTGCGCCATTCAGCGGCGTGGTCACGCGCAGGTATGTAGAGAACTTCCAGAGCGTGAAAGCCAATGAGCCGGTGGTCAGCCTGCAGAATATCGATGCTCTGGAGATCGTGATCCACGTTCCCGAGCGGGTCGTTCGCAGTGAGCCCAGGCGGCTTGCCGCCTATGCTGTCTTCGACGGGGTGACCGAACGCCGTTTGCCGGTGACACTCAAGGCGTT
>CAYZLP010000168.1:354-8441 GCA_964478635.1 uncultured Caldilineaceae bacterium | reverse complement strand
CGGCTCTTTGTGTCGACGCTGGCCGAGGTGCCGCTCTATCGCTCGCTGGATGATTACCGGGCCCTGCAGGTTCCCGTATTGAATCAAGGCGAGGAGGGTTCCTGCACCGGCTTCGCCTTGGCCACCGTAGCCCATTACCTCCTGCGCACCCGCTCCGTCGTACCCGACGAAGGCCAGGTCAGCCCGCGTATGCTCTATGAGATGGCCAAGCGGTACGATGAATGGGAGGGTGAAGAGTATGAGGGATCCAGCGCGCGGGGCGCCATGAAGGGCTGGCACAAACACGGCGTCTGTGCAGTCGATCTGTGGCGCTATGAAGACGGCGGCCGGGATCGGGCATTGACCGACGAGCGATCCAAAGACGCCCTCAAGCGACCCTTGGGCGCCTATTTTCGGGTCGATCACCGGGATCTGACGGCCATGCACAGTGCCCTGGCTGAAGTAGGGATTCTTCTGGCCTCGGCCCGTATTCATGAAGGCTGGTATGCGCCGGATCCCCAGAGCGGCCTGATCGCGCTTGAACCGGGCCGCCTGAACGGCCATGCCTTCGTCATTGTCGGCTACACCCAGGACGGTTTCTGGATCCAGAGTTCGTGGGGTTCCCAATGGGGCAAAGAGGGCTATGCCTTGATTACCTACGACGATTGGCTGCTCAATGGGATGGATGTCTGGGTCGCGCGCCTGGGCGTGCCGGTCAACATTTCCCAACCCATGGCCAAAGCCCAGTTCTTTCCTTCCACCCAGGATGACATGCGGGCCCTGGGGCTGGAGCGGACCCGTTCGCACATCGTGCGGGTCAACGCACGGGGACAATTGAGCAACTACGGTTCCTACGCTACCTTTGAAGACGATGTTGCCCGCATCTTTCAACAGCACATCCCGACCTACACGGCCGAGTGGAGCACCCGGCGGATATTGCTCTATGCAGGCGGCGGTCTCACCAGCGAGGACGATACGGTCGATCGGATGTCCAAGACCGGCGCGCTGATGCTGGAGCAAGAAGTCTATCCCATAGCCTTTATCTGGAACACTGACTTCCTGGCCGTCATGCGCACCATCGTGCAGGCTGCCATGGCCCGGCTTTCGCCTGCCCCAAATCAGCCCGAACCCCATCCCGATTTTGACCCGTCCCGGCGCGACGCTGCCCTGGAACCCCTGGTGCGTGAGCAAGCCGGCAGGCTCTACTGGGAGACGGTGAAATCCTACGGTTTTCAGGCCGCCAAGAATGAACAGGGCGCGGCCCGTATCGTGTTGCACTACCTTCAGCGTTTCCTCCAGGATTATCCCGACACCGAGGTCCATTTGCTGGCCCACAGCGCGGGCAGCATCTTCCTCGCGCCCCTGGTTCAGTACATGACGACCCCGGCGGACGAGAAAGTCGGTCCCGGACCCATGAGCGGGCGCACCGGCGCCGGCGTTCGCTTGGCCAGCTGCACCCTCTGGGCGCCGGCTATCCGGACCGATCTCTTTGCCCAAACCTATCAACCGGCCATCGACAGCGGCATGATCGGCCGCTTTGCGCTCTACACGCTCACGGATACGGCCGAGCGCAACGATTGCTGCGTGGGACCTTATAACAAATCGCTGCTCTATCTGATCTCCAACGCCTTGGAGGAGATCAGCCATGTGCCGGTACGTCGGCCCTACGGCCAACCCCTGCTGGGGCTGGAGCGCTTCGTGCGCGCCGATTCCGGCCTGCAGGCACTCTTCGCCCGTACGAGCGCGGACTGGGTCCTCTCTCCCAATGACCACCCGATTTACACGCCGAACGCGGCGCGCAGTCAGACCCATGTCCGGTTTGAAGAGCCGGTCACCTTTGCTTCCACTCTGGAGCGAATTTTGCGCAAGGCATAGACCCCGACGATGCAGATCCGCCTCCGATCCGATCAGCTCAAGTCAGTCCATGGCCCTGCCGGTGCGACCCAGCCCTCTCCGGCAGGCGGCGGTGTCGGGTGGTCCCGCAACTTCCGCTTAGTCACTCTGGCCGATTTTGTGGTGCGCACTGCTTACCAGATGGGGAAGTCGCCCCTGTTGCCCCTCTTCGCAGTCGGTCTGGGGGCCACCGATTGGCTTCTGGGCGTCATCGTCTCGGTCTCCACATTGACGGGCATGGTCCTGAAGCCCTTTATCGGCCTCCTGTCGGATCGATGGGGACGGCGGGTGTGGCTGCTGGCCGGCACGGCCTTTTTCGCATTCATGCCCTTTGCCTACCAATTTGTGACGACGCCGGAGCAGCTCTTCGGCATTCGCATTGTTCATGGGCTGGCCACGGCAATCTACGGCCCGGTCACTCTAGCCTTCGTCATGGAGCAGGCGGGCGGACGACGGGCCGAAGGGCTGGGCTGGTTCGGCATTGCCCGCAGTGGCGGGTACATCGTCGGACCTGCCCTGGCAGGTTGGCTGCTGCTCACATTGCCGCCGGAGCAGGTCTTCACCATCACCGGCTTCATGGCCTGCGCCGCGTTTGTGCCGGTCTTCTTGCTGGATGAACCCCGGTCCGCCGCGCGGCCGGTCGAGACGTGGCCCAACCCCATCCACCGCACGCGCCACGCCCTGGCGGCCGCGGCTGCCACGCCCGCACTCTGGCTGGCCGGTGGCCTGGAGTTTCTGACTTTTGTGGGGCTTTATGCGGCCAAGGCCTTTTTGCCGGTCTATGCCCTGAACAATGAGATCAATGTTGCGGTGATTGGCCTCTTTTTTGCCGTACAAGAAACCGTGCATGTGTTGGGTCGCCCACCAAGTGGGCGGTGGTCGGACCGGGTAGGGTATGGCCTGCCCATTGGCCTCGGTATGGCGCTTCTGGGCGCGGCCCTGCCGCTGCTGGTCGTAGCGCCCGGTGGAGCCGCCTTGCTGGGCCTGGCCGTGATCATGGGCGGCGCCCAGGCCTTGATCTTTCCGGCAACGACGGCGCTGCTGGCCGTTCAGGCCCCGCCCGATCATCTGGGGGCCGGTATGGGTCTGCTGGGTTCCTTGCAGAACGGCGGCAAAGTGGTCGGCCCGATCCTGGCCGGCGCGCTGTTGGTGCGGCTTTCTTACGGGGAGATGTTCTTACTCATGGGTACGCTGCTTCTGGCGGGCGCGTTCAGCCTGCCGTTGGCCCGGCAATTTCTAACAAGCTATCCAAGGACACCACACAGGAGCAACGAAGCATGACAAATTCTGAAGCAGTCCTCGCACGCCTGAAGGACGGAAATCGGCGTTTTCTCGCCGGCGAAACCAGCGCCGGCCAGATGAGCAAGGCCGATCGGGCCGCCTTGGTCCGCGGTCAGGAACCCTATGCAATTGTCTTCGGCTGCGTTGATTCGCGGGTGACGCCCAACGAGGTATTTGATGCCGGCCCCGGCGAGCTGCTGGTTATCCGCACGGCCGGGCAAGTGGTGGATGACGCGGTGATGGGCAGTATTGAATTTGGCGTGCTGGAACTGTCGATTCCGCTGATTCTGGTATTGGGTCATACGCACTGCGGCGCCGTCACTGCAGCCTGTCACGCAGGGGATGAGGAGCCCTTGCCGGGCAAACTGGATGTGCTGGTTCGGGCGATCCAGCCCGCCGTGCAGGCGGCCCAGGTTCTCAGTAACAATCGGGACGGGACCGACCTGATCGATCTGGCCGTGACCGTGAACGTGCGTTTCACCATCGACCGGCTCATGAGTTCGCCCATCATCCAGGAAGCCGTCAAGGCCGGCAAGCTGCGCCTCGTCGGTGCGGTCTACGATCTGGCCACGGGTACGGTGCGTGAGGTGGATTCGGACGAAGGCTGAGCCCTAGCCTCCTGTAAATTCCTTATCCGCAAAGTGCGTTGCCACGTATTCCCAGGCGCTGAGCGCAGCTTTTGCACCCTCGCCGATAGCAACCGGCACCTGCTCCGCGTGCACGGTCGTCACGTCGCCGGCGGCAAATAGCCCGGGGAGACTGGTTTCGCAGCGCTCATTGATGCAGATGAAGCCGTAGTGGTCCATCTCTGCCAGGCCGCGTACGATGTCGTTGTGAGGCATCAGTTGGTAGGAGACGAAGACCCCTTCGACGGGCAGCACGCGGGTTTCGCCGTTGATGCCGACGAGGCTCAATCCGGTTACATAGCCGGGCTGCGTCTCGCCGTCGATTTCTTCGCTGTCGCCGATGACTTCCTGAACTTCCCAACCCTGAAAGACCGAGACGCGAGGATGCTTGAGCGCTTCTTGGGCTGATGGGAGGTCGGCCAACCCCTCCAGCCGCGGCGCAATCAGATAGACCTGATTGGCCAAGGGGATGAGTTCCAATGCCGCCACGATGGCCCGGTGCCCGCCGCCCACGACAGCTACGTCGCGACCTTGAAAGAGAGGCGAGTGGCTGACGGCAGAGAAGCTGACGCCGCGCCCGCGATACTCGCGTTCTCCCTTTACATACATGCGCTTGGCCCGCGCGCCAGTGTTGAGAATCACGCTGCGCGCGGCCACAATACGCCCATCTTCCAGTTCGACCTCGAAGACGCCGTCCTCCATCTGGCGGACCTTCACGACCTGGGAGTCGATGACCTCCGTATCCGATTCGGTCACCATCCGCTCGAATTGATAGACCAACTCTGCGCCCCAAACCGTGTCAACGGTTTCGGTATCGCGCAGACTGAAGGGGTAGCTGACCTTGCCCCCCATGGAGCGCGCGATAAGGGCGATGTCGAGTTGGGAGCGCAGCGCGTAGGCTGCGGCCGTCAGGCCCGCAGGCCCGGCGCCAATGATTGCGATGTCGTGCATCGGGTTTTTCCTTGTCGTGGCCGACGCAAAGGGCGCCGGCTGCCTGGAGTCGTTGTGCGTGCGCCCGGTGCGCTAGGCGCTCTGCATCTTAGCCGACTGCTGCGCTTTGCGCAATGCCGTAAGCAGCTGTTCGGGCGGGTCCGCTTTGCTGACAGAGGCCGTGGCGCCGGCATGGGCTGCCGTGCGCAATGATTCCGGTCGACCGCTGAGGACGATAATTTGCAGCTTTGGCAGGACGCGCCGCAGCTGATCCATGACGACCCGCCCGCCACGCGCGCGTCGTAACCCCGGCAGTTCCCAATCCAGCAGAACAATATCGGGTCGCAGCGCGTCGGTCAGTTGTTTCAGCGTCGGCGTGTCCACTGCCTCACCCACGATGACAATGCCGGGCTCCTGTTCCAATAGCAACCGGACTGCCGAGCGCAGCCACGCCTGATCGTCGGCCAACAGGACGCGCAGCGGGGCGTCGATCTGATTTGTCACTGGTTGTGCTGTGGCGGCCATAGGCAATTCAACATCTCGTACTTACCCGATTGCCGACATCCGCGGAGGTTCATGACGTCGGCATTCGGGAACGAAAGGAGATACCCGCAAATGCGGCTGCGTTCTCAGCCCGCAACTGGGCCCGTTTCGGCAATCTTGTAGCTCACTTTGCCGGCAAACTTTTTGAAATTCTCTTCGAACATGGCCGCCAGCTTCGCCGCCTGGGTATCATAGGCAGCCGTATCCGCCCAGGTGTTCCGGGGGTTCAGGATCTCATCCGGTACATCCGGACAGAAAAGCGGTACGGCAAGCTGGAAGTGCGGATCCATGCGCGTTTCAACCTGGGCAAGGGAACCGTTGAGGGCCGCGTCGACCATGGCTCGGGTATAGGCGATCTTGACCCGCTGCCCGACCCCGTAAGGGCCGCCGCTCCAGCCGGTGTTGACCAACCAGACGTGGGAGCCGTGCTGGCGAATCTTCTCGCTGAGCATGTCGGCATAGACGGTGGGATCGTGCACCATAAAGGGTTCCCCGAAACAGGCGCTGAAGGTCGCTACCGGCTCCGTAATCCCCTTCTCCGTGCCCGCTACCTTGGCCGTATAGCCGGAGAGGAAGTGATAGGCGGCCTGTTCTGGCGTAAGCTTGGCAATGGGCGGCAGCACGCCAAAGGCATCGGCCGTCAGCATGAGAATGTTGTCGGGGTGGCCGGCGAGGCCGATGCGGGTGGCATTGGCGATGTGGCTGATCGGATAGGCGGCCCGGGTATTCTCGGTCAAGGCGCCGTCATCTAGATCGATGCGTCCCGTGGCCGTGTTATACCCCACGTTCTCCAGGATTGTGCCGAACTTGCGCGTTGCCGCATAGATGTCGGGTTCGGCCGACGGGGAGAGGCGAATCGTCTTGGCGTAGCAGCCGCCTTCCATATTGAAGATGCCGCTATCGCTCCAGCCGTGTTCGTCATCTCCGATCAGCGTTCGGGACGGGTCGGTAGAGAGCGTCGTCTTGCCCGTGCCCGACAGGCCGAAAAAGATGGCCGTATCGTCGTCGGGGCCGATGTTGGCGGAACAGTGCATGGGCAGCACCCCCTGCATGGGCAAGAGGTAGTTCATGACGCTGAAGATCGATTTCTTGATCTCGCCGGCATACTGGGTTCCGCCGATGAGGACGAGTTTCTTTTCAAAATGGACGGTGATAAAGACTTCGGAATTGGTGCCGTCTTCCGCCGGGACAGCGTGGAAATTGGGCGCCTGAATGACCGTGAACTGGGGAATGTGGTGGACCAACTCATCCGCGCTTGCCTGAATAAACATATTGCGGGCAAAGAGGCTGTGCCATGCGGTCTCCGTGATGATGCGCACCGGCAGGCGATAGGTCTCATCTGCGCCGGCAAAGCAATCCTGGACAAAGAGATCCCGACCTTGGATATAGGCCATCAGCCGTTTGTACAGCTGATCGAAGTGTTCTTCCGACATGGGTTGATTCACCGGACCCCAGTGAACTTTGTCCCGGTGCACCGGCTCTTGGACGATGAACTTATCGCGCGGCGAGCGACCGGTGTGCTGGCCCGTGCGGACGATGACGGGGCCGAGATGGGCCAGATGACCTTCGCGCCGGCGTACAATCTGCTCGTACAGCAGTGGCGTGGGAAGACTCCAGTAGACCGTGTCCGCATTGCGTATGCCGTGATTTTCGAGACCGAACGAACTGTGGGGACGTTGCGACATGGCTTTATCTCCTCAAACTTTGGTTGATCGAATGACGATCGCGCCAAAGGTTACCCTTGCGGCGCCAATTCCAGTCAACCGCGGGGGGCCGACACGCGTGGCCGCGCGCTTAAGTTTAGACTAGAGCAGGAGATCATGCGCCATGCACGAGACGGGAAACGGGCCTATGCCATCGGTCGGTTTTTCTCCTAGTCAAGTGGCCAGGAGAGTCGTGTCATGTCACCAGGTTGCGCTGTAACGCATAGGCAACTGCTTCCGTCCGGCTGCTGGCGTGAAGCTTGGAGAGGATGTTGCTGACGTGGAACTTGACGGTGGAGCGGCTCACGACCAGGCGCTCGGCGATGGCACTGTTGTTGAGCCCTTCCACCATGAGGCGGAGCACTTCCCGTTCTCGTTCGGTGAGGTCATCGCCCGGCTCGTGATCCTGTCTGCGCGTGGCGTTCTGGATCAGGGCCTGGGCTGCTTCAGGCGCCAACGTGGGGCGCCCGGCGTGGGCCGAGCGGATGGCATTGGCCAATTCGTCGGTGGAGATGTTCTTCAGCAAATACCCGATCGCGCCCGCCTCCAGCGCCCCCTGGACCAGGTCGTCCTCTTTGAAACTGGTGAGGGCCAGCACCTGAACATCGGGAAAGCGCATGCGGATTTCCCGGGTAGCGGTGGCGCCGTCCATCTCAGGCATGATCAGGTCCATGAGCACCACGTCCGGCTGGACGGCCGCACAAAGTCGCACCGCTTCTGTGCCGTCCGACGCTTCGCCGACTAGCTCCAAGTCATCATAGGCCATGAGAAATGCGGCCAGTCCGCTTCGCACCACCGCATGATCGTCGACCAGCATGATCCGAATGGTTGACTGACTCACAGCTGCTTCCTTTCATTGGTCTCCGGTTCCCATTGAACCCGGACTTTGGTGCCGTTGCCGACCTCGCTCTGAATCTCCAGATGGGCGTTGATGCCTTCGGCCCGTTCATGCATGATGGTGAGACCCAGATGTTCCGGTGTGACCTCGTCGATGACGAAGCCGCGGCCATCATCCTCTACCTGGAGGGAGATCCGCCCGTCCGTGCCGGTGAGAGTGACGGACGCCCGGCGCGCCCGGGCATGTTTGGCGACGTTGTTGAGGGCCTCTTGCGCGATGTGATAGAGGGCGATT
>CAYZLP010000168.1:0-344 GCA_964478635.1 uncultured Caldilineaceae bacterium | reverse complement strand
CGGGCGGCGGCTCACAGACGCCAATGGTCTCCAATACGATCGGCACCCTGGCTCGGCCCGTCACGGCCTCCGTCAGCTGACGCAGCAGTTCGGCAATATCGACTTCGATCAGAGTCGCCGGCCGCAGCTCCAGGAGAAGAGTGCGCATTTCCGCCAGCGCCCCTCGGGTCAGCTGACGCAGTTCGCCCAGGCGGCGTTCGCTCTCATCCAGGTTGTTGTGCCAGAGGCGGGGGAGCACTTCGGCAATCAGGGTGGCGGAGAAGAGGGTCTGGGTGACCGAATCATGGAGATCCCGGGCAATGCGGTTTCGTTCCGCCGCTACGGCCGCGCGTTCGACCTGCGTG
>CAYZLP010000167.1:4318-8457 GCA_964478635.1 uncultured Caldilineaceae bacterium | reverse complement strand
TCGGGAGGCGGGATTTTGGGTTCAATAGGCCTCGTCCCGTTGCGCCCGTTCGACAAGCGACTCCGGCGGTGCGAAGCGATCGCCGTAGGTTGCGGCCAGTTCCCGCGCGCGGGCGACAAATTCGGCCGGCCCATACGCATTGATGAACTGCAGCGTACCGCCGTGAAAGGGCCCAAAGCCCCAGCCCAGGATGCTGCCCACATTTGCGTCGGCCACCGAACGCAAGACGCCTTCATCCAGGCAGCGCACCGTCTCCAGGGCCTGGATAAAGAGAATGCGGTCGATCATCTCCTGCTGGCCTAGCTGCGGCTGTCCCCGCATAAAGCGTGCGGTCAACCCCGGCCAGAGCCGTTTTTCCCGACCGTCATATTCATAGAAACCCTTGCCGGCCCCGCGCCCCGTCCGACCCAGCGCCAGCATCTCGTCCAGGACGGCGTAGGCAGGATGGTCGACCGCGATTTTGCCGGCGTCGTCCGCGTCGGCCCGGGCCTGATCGCGTACGTGCGCGGCCAAGGAGAGGGAGACCTCGTCCATCACGGCCAGGGGGCCAACGGGCATGCCCGCCTCCAAGGCCGCCATTTCGATGGCGTGGGGATGCTGACCCTCGGCCAGCATGGCCATGCCCTCGTTGGTCCACGTGCCAAAGACACGCGAAGTATAAAAGCCCCGGCTGTCGTTGACCACGATGGGCGTCTTGCGGATGGTCAGGACAAAATCAAATGCCTTGGCCAATGTGGCATCGTCCGTCTCTTCGCCTACGATGATCTCCACCAGCTGCATCTTTTCGACCGGCGAGAAGAAATGAAGCCCGATAAACTGGGCCGGTCGGCTGCTGGCGGCGGCCAATCCCGTAATCGGCAGCGTCGAGGTGTTGGAAGCGAAAACGCCCGCGGGGTCCATGATCGCTTCGGCTGCGGCCGTCGCGGCCGCCTTGACCCCGCGGTGTTCGAAGACCGCTTCAATGACCAGGTCACAGCCGGCCAGTGCGCCGTAATCGTCGGTGGCCGTCACGCTGGCCAGGATGGCGTCCCCCTGCGCCTCCGTCATGCGGCCGCGCTGGACGCGCTTGCCCAGCAGGGCGGCGACCCTGGCCTTGCCGGCCTCAGCCTGTTCTTGCGTGGCGTCGGTCATGACCACGGGCAGGCCGGCCATGGCCGCTGCATAGGCGATGCCGTGGCCCATCATGCCCGCGCCGAGGACGCCGACTTTCCGGGTCGGCTGGGGCGGGATCTGCGGAGGGCGGCTGGCGCCCTTTTTGATCTGGTTGAGTTGGGTCCACAAGGCGCTGATCAGATTCTTGCTGACCTGGCCGGAAGCCAGCCTGGCGAAGTAGCGGGACTCGATGCGGCATGCAGTGTCAAAATCGACCTGGGTGCCTTCCACCATAGCGGCCACAATGGCAGGCGGCGCGGGATAGTTGCCCCGGGTCTCTTTGCGAATGGTCGCGGGGGCAATGGCCAGCAGCGGCGCAAGCGCCGGATCGTCGGGACCGCCGCCCGGAATGGCGTAACGCTTGCCCCGATCCCAGGGCGCTTTGGCATCAGGATTGGCCGCAATCCAGGCCCGGGCCTGGGCCAGCATCTCGTCCGCATCGCCGGCTAACGCATCAATCATCCTGGCGTCAAGGGCCTGCCGGGGCGTGTACTTCCGGTTCCGGGTCAGCCACTCCAAGGCGGGCTGCAGGCCGATCAGGCGCACCGTGCGTACGACGCCGCCCGCTCCGGGCAGCAGGCCCAGTCCCACCTCAGGGAAGCCAAGCTGCAGGCGATCGTCGTCCAGCGCAATGCGATGGTGGCAGGCCAGGGCCAGTTCCAGGCCGCCGCCCAGCGCCGTACCGCTCAGCACAGCGACGACAGGCTTGGGCAACGTCTCCAGGCGGCGCAGAAGGGCCTTAATCGCCTGGGCCATCTCGAAGTAGGTAAGGGGATCATCCGATCGGAACGCAGCGTCGATGTCCGCGCCGGTCATGAAGTGCTGTTTGGCGGAAGTCAGGATTACGCCGATAACATCCTCGTCCCGCTCGATTCGTTCCAGCGTGACGGCCAGCGCGGCCATAAACTCGTCGTTCAGCACATTGGCCGCACGGCCCGGCATATCCATGGTCAGGGTCACAATACCCCGATCATCCTGTGCGTACATAAGCGCCATGATCAGACCCGTTCCACAATGGTGGCGATGCCCATGCCGCCGCCTACACACAGGGTAACCAGCCCCGTCGCGCAGTCGACGCGCTCCATCTCGTCGAGCAGCGTGCCCAGCAGAACTGCACCGGTCGCGCCCAGGGGATGGCCCATGGCAATGGCGCCACCGTTGACGTTGAGGTGCTCGGCGCTGTCAACGCCCATTTCGCGCATGAAGCGCAGCACAACGCTGGCGAAGGCTTCGTTGACCTCCATCAGATCGATGTCGTCCAGAGTCATGCCGGCCAGTGCGAGGGCCTTGCGGGTGGCCGGCGCGGGGCCTGTGAGCATGATGGTCGGATCGGTGCCCACCAGGCCGACGGCGCGAATGCGAGCCCGTGGCGGCAGCCCCATTGCTTGGCCCATCGCTGCGCTGCCGACCAGCACCAACGCTGCCCCGTCTACGATGCCCGACGAGTTGCCGGCCGTGTGGATGTGGTTGATGCGCTCGACGTGGGGGTATTTCTGCTGGGCGACAAAATCGTACCCCATGGCGCCGGACAATTCGAAGGCGGGCTTGAGCGCGGCCAGCCCTTCCAGGGTCGTGTCGGGGCGAATGTAGCTGTCTCGGTCCAGAATGGTCAGCCCGTTCATGTCCTTCACGGACACGACGGAGCGCTCAAAGCGGCCGCTGTCCCGGGCATAGGTGGCCCGCTGCTGCGAGCGAAGGGCGAAGGCGTCCACGTCTTCCCGGGTGAAGCCTTCGAGCGTTGCGATAAGATCCGCGCCGATGCCCTGGGGCACGAAATAGGTCTCGTAATTCGTCTGGGGATCCTGGGACATGGCGCCGCCGTCTGCGCCGATGGGCACCCGGGACATGCTCTCCACGCCGCCGGCCACGATGAGCTTCTCCCAGCCGGAGCGCACCTTCATGGCGGCCAGGTTGACCGCTTCCAGGCCCGAGGCGCAGAAGCGATTGAGCTGCATGCCGGGCACGTCGGTGGCCCAGCCGGCCTTCTGGGCGGCGATTTTGGCAATGTCCTGTCCCTGATCGCCGATGGGGGTGACGCAGCCCAGCACCACATCGTCAACCAGGGTCGTGTCCAGGCCGGTGCGCGCCACCAGTTCATCCAGCAGCGTGACGACCAGGTCGATGGGTTTGACTTCGTAGAGCTCGCCGCTGGCCTTGCCCTTGGCCCGGGGCGTGCGGATGGCTTCGTAAATATATGCTTCTTCGGGCATGACTTCCCCCTACGCCCCCGGGTTGAGGATGGCTTCTTCCGCGATCTCCAGGCCGAGCATCTCCCGGCAGAAGGTCGCGATCCATGCCCGCGTGGCATCGTCGACGGCCAGCGCGGGATCGGGCGTTTCACCCCGCAGCACGGCCAGCAGCCAGCGCGTCTCCTCACTGGGATCGGGAACGGCTTCAAGGATGCGATAGAGAATCGCTGCCGGCTCGCCCACGCCGTGCGCTGCCCGCCAGTCGGCCACGGCCGCGGCGAAATCCGGATCGCCGGGATTGGGTAGTTCCGCCTGCCAGCGTCCACCGAAGCCATTGAGCGCGGCCAACACCACATCGCGCCGCTCGCCGGAGGGAAGCGACGCCAGGTCCGCCGGCAAGATGGGGGCGCCAATCAATACATCCTGCTGCCCATAGTCCACGGGGAATGCCAGGGGCTCGGCAACTGCCTCCACGGGAAGACCGCCCATGAAGCGCACGGGCACGATGGGAATATCCCGCTGCACGGCCAGGTCGATCAGGGCCGGGCTCACAATCCGTACCGGCTGACGCGCTTGGCGGGCATGTTCTCCCTCGGCGTGAATGAGGAGCGAAATTCGCTCATCGCGCACACGATCCAGCGCACCTGCTAGGTCAGCGAAGACTTTCTCCGGTGTTAACCGGTCGATCAGCAAAAGCATGCCGGGATCGGTCAGCCGGGGATGTTGGTAGATGTAACGGAAATACGGGCTGACCCACGATTCGTCGAGTTCCTGGCGGGCCACCACCGCAGTGACCGA
>CAYZLP010000167.1:0-4218 GCA_964478635.1 uncultured Caldilineaceae bacterium | reverse complement strand
TCGGCCGTCCGGCTGGGCGTCACGACAAAGCGATTGAGCGGCCGCCCGATCGACGTCACAATCACGGAATCCGGCGCAATGGCGTCAGCGACCTGGGCGACGGCCTCGTCGTGAATGATCAGGTCCGCGGGATGCAGGTGCGCCTGGGACGCAACGTGCTCCCGGATCGCAACCTGACGGGTGAGTTCATCCAGGGGCACGGGCCACTCCGCAACCCCATAGGCCGCGGCCACCGTACCCGGCAGCCAATCGCTGGCCTGGACGGCTGCCGTCTTCACCGAGGTGACGCCATCTTCCACTTGGGCCAGCCCTACATCGGGCACGTAGACCCGATCGGCCAGGAACGCGCGCCGGCTCGCCGGATCGACACTGCCGATAGGCCCTTTGGGAAAGAGCGTTTCAACCAGTTCAATTTCGGCCCAGAGTTTTTCTCTGCCTACCTCATCCATGGTGATGAGCTGCAGGTGAATCGTCGGAAGCTGGGGATTGTGATCCTGGAAGCCGGCGAAGCGAGCCTCACACCGGAGACGGCCCGAAGTGGGCGCAGGGCCGTGGAACGCGGCCCGTGGAATGGCCACAGGATAGGCCGCTACACCGGTCGGAATACGGGGCGACCAGCGCCAGAGCGCGTCGTGGGGAATGCCGTGGGTGGCGGCATCCAACAATCCCTGATTGAGCGCGCCGACCGGGACACCGCTGCGATCGAGGTCGAGCCAGTAGCTGGCCCCCGCTTCGTTCAGCCGCAATTCCGTCAGCAATTGGTAGGCCGGCCCGTGAAAGAGTTCGCCCGCCACATAGGGATCGGGCATGACCGACGCATCGTTGAGGGGCGCCCAAATCTTGCCGCCCAGTGACCAGGTCTCGCCAATTAGGACTTCGCCGCTGGCCACGGTGGCATAGCGGCGCGCATCGTCCTCCCAAAGCTGAAGCTGCATCGTCAGAGCCCGGTTTCCCTGGGGTTCGCCATGGAGCTTCAGTCGCTGGGGTCCGCCGGCAAAGCCGAGCCAGCGATGAACCCGCACGTTCCGCAATCCCGTCACCTGGCGGCCCGGGGCCCGGGCCAGCGCGCCTTGAGCCAGCCGGTCAACCATAGACATCATGGCCAGCGCAGGCACGGTCCAGGTAGGGCAGTGGTCGTTCAGCCAGCCATCACGCGCCGGATCGAGCGTCTCATCGCCCGTATTACGCAGGCCATCCGGGTCCGCGACCAGCCGCATGCCCAGCCCCGTGGCCGAGTAAATGCGCAGACCATCCACCCAGAGCGACACATCGGCGACCGCGTATGCTTCGCCATCGAGCTGCTCGCGCGCCGTAACGTCAAGGTCGACCGTCACCTGGGTGGCAGAGGGGAGCACCTGGCCCCGATATTTCCAGGTCATGGCCTGGTTGAGCTGGATGGGTTCGAAGCGGGGACGCTCGATGCCGGCGGCCATGCCGGTCTCCAACATGTAGAATTGCAGCGTCTGGATCATGGCCTCGATACCCAGGGAGCCCGGCTGTACCGGATCCCCCATGAAGTGACACTTGAAGAGCCATTCGTCGGGGTCCACGTCGATCTCGGCCCGGACGCGACCCAGACCATGGGTTCCGCCTTTCGGCCAGAAGCCGGAGACGCGATCAAGCAGGAGGAGCATGGGACCGGGCAGGGCCGGTTCGTTGCTGCAGTAGCGGGGCGGGCGCGCGGCCAGTTCCCGCCGAAAGTCGCTTGGCTCGCTCAGGCGCGTCCGGTCGGCTTCCGTAGCCGGCAGGCCCGCCTGATCCGCCAGGGCCTGCTTGGGAAAGAAGCCGAAGGAGGTCGTCATCTCGAAGACCTTCTCATCGCCCACGAAGCACTCCACCTCGAAGCCGACAATGGTCATGCTGCCCAGACGGCTCAGGCTCGTATTGGTGACGTGGGTGCGCAGCAGACCGTCTTCCGGGAAGACCTCCCGCAGTTGATTGGCCGTCCCGTCCAGGTTGCGGAAGTAAAGCTCCTCGTCGCTTTGGAGCACCGTGCCCTTGTAGGACGCAAACCAGCCACACGGTTGGAGCGCGGCCTCGAGCAGCACAGCATAGGGCATGGTGCGACTGCCGTTTTCTGCAAAATACCAGGCGTCGGGCGGAATCTGATACTCCGCCTCCAGCGTACCGCCGGCCACGGGTTTGGCCTTCTCGGCATCGAGACGAGTAATGCGCGTCATGAAGAGATAGGGAGGACCCGGCAGACGCGGGCAGCGCTCCGGCCCGTCAAAGCGGGCAAAGATCTCGCCGAATGCATCCGACGGCTTGCCCCAGGCGCAGGCGGCAATCGATTTCGGGTCGTAGACGTGGTCCGGCGTCCGGGCATTGCGGGCCGGTTCCGGATCGGCCAATTCGATGCCTTCCAGCAGGGACGGCCGGCTCTCCAAGGGATAGGCCGGCATCAGGCGCAGGCCCATGCGCCGGCAGTGGAAGGCGCGCAGGCCGTCCACCGTGCAGAGCAGGTCGGCATAGAGCATGGGAATGGGGCCGTCAATGACCTCTTCCACGAAGACCTCGTAGATGACCTTCTGTGCGCCGGGCGTGACCTGGCCTCGGGCGCGCAGGACGTAGGTCTCCTCGGGGATGGGCTCAAAGCGCCAGCCGTCGCGGTCCAAGGTGTATCCCATGGCGGTCAGATAGAAGGCCATGGTCTGCAAGCACCCTTCCAGCATGAGGGTGCCGGGCATACAGGGATCGTTCTTGAAATGGCCGTCAAAGAACCACTCGTCCGGCGTCAGGTGATCCTCAGCGCGCAGATAGCCGCGTCCCCAGGGTCCGCCTTGGGGATCGAAGTTCACGACTTCGTCAAAGAGGAGCATAGGGCCGGTCGCGATGGTCGGCGTGCGTACATGGGTCTTGGTGGGCCAGAAGTGATCGCCGAAGCAGTCGGTGATGCGCCCTTCCGAATAGGCCACGACCTGCTCGGCCGAGAAAGAGGCTCCACTCACCGGCACGGCCGGCGGATCCAGGCGCGCGTCGGGCTTGAGTTCGGTGGCGTTGGCGTCCCAGATGACGCCGGCCGAGGCATCCAGTTCGGCATTGGTGAAGAAACCGGCCTGGCCGTGGCGTACGGAAAGGGCCAGCCGATCGCCCACGTAGCAGTCGTAGTAGAAAAAGAAAAGCCGCACGTCGCCCTGCTGGGCATAGCCGTCTACGTGAATCTCAAAGTGGAGCGTATCGCCGATCCGGGGCAGTTCGCCATGGAAAGTCGCCTCACAACCGAGCAGGCGATAGACGCGTTCGCTCTTGTTCTTGAAATCCGCACCTAGATAAGAGATCAGCAGCAGGTCGGCCTGCCCCGATTCGATCATGATGCCCGCGGGCATGTGGCCGTTGTGGAGATACCACGAATCGGCCCGCACATCGGTTTCCGTCCAGATGGTCCCTTTGCTCCCGTAGGCTCCCGCTTCAGCATCCAGCCCCACGACCCGGTCGGCCAACAACAGGGGCGGCTCGGGCATGCGCACTTGGCGCTCGTACCCGTCCTGCTGCTCGAAAATCGCACCCAAGACCTCGGAAATCTTGTGGGACGCCACGTGCTCGAGCTGAGCCCGAGTCAATTTGGGACCCGGGAAGGTCTTGCCCGTTGCGGAAATGACCTCCGGGGTGTCGGCGCGCGCGGGAGGGATTGGGGATTGTGGGGGTCTGGGGGTGTGGGGTGTGGGAGGTGAAATCTCCTGGATCTCAGCTTTGGCCCGGGGTTCGCCCGCGCCTCCAATCTCAGTCCTAGCCTGAGTCTCGCCCTTCACCTTTTCCAACAAGGCCAGCGCATGCGCCTGCTGCGCAAGGAAGGCCTGGTGCGCCTCGGCGACCTGGGCGTGGAACGCCTTGAGTTGGGCCAGAGCCTTGGCCTGTGCGGGCGTGGACGGACGTTGCGGCCGCGCTTGCGCAGCATCGCCGGCAGCAACCGGCACCGGCAATGTGGGCACTGCAGATTCGGACACTGTGACTTTGGACTCTGTGACTTTGGACTCTATTACTTTAGGCACTGTGACTTTGGCTGGTGGCTGTTCACTCAGCACCGGCACGAGCGGCGGCGCAGGCGGCATGGTTTGGAATTCGTTTGTCATGACTTCTTTCATTGAATTGGCAACCGCAGAAAAATCGGTCGCTTCGGACGGTGCAGACGGTGCGGAAGGCACGCTTGCCTCGGTCGTAACGGCCACCGGCGTCCGGGCCAGGGGCGGAAAGATAACCGGCGGGTAGTGGGCCGGGAAG
>CAYZLP010000166.1:0-8460 GCA_964478635.1 uncultured Caldilineaceae bacterium | reverse complement strand
TTCTCATCCCGCAACCCGATCGGCGGTTGACAATGCGAAACCGCATGCTCCGAGATTGGTCTTGCCTATGGCGCTGCGGCGCACTTCTCTTGCTTATCATCTTGGCGCCGTTTCCGGCCACCGCTCAGGTGAGTACACCAACGCCCGCCACATCCACATCCCAATCTCAAGACGAATCGACGGCTTCCCTTAGCGCTGGGGAGCGCATTCTGGTGGATAGCTACCTCGATGTATTGGCTCAGACCATGCTTGCGGCCATGACGCCAGAGGAGCGGGTCGGTCAACTGTTTGTCGTGAACTTTGCCGGCGAGGACACCAGTGGCGCCAGCGACATCGCCCGGCTTGTTCACGAATATCGCATCGGCGGTGTGGTTCTCTCTCCGGCCTATGGCAATTTTGCCAATAGCTTCAATCTGGATTTGCCGAATGATGTAGCCTCCTTGTCCAATCGCCTGCAAGCGCTGGCCTATAATAAGGTTCTGCCGCCAGATAATGCCCGCGGTCCCTTTGACGATGCCAACTCAATTGTGGGCAGCCTCCCCGTCCTGTCAGAAATCTATGGCCATGAAAGCAGCCTCAGAGGCCCCATGCTGCCCCTCTGGATCACGGTGGAGCAGTTGGGCGGCGAGATCGAGGGAACCTCTCTCCGCCAGGGATTTACCCCCTTGCCCAATCAGATGACGCTGGGGGCAACCTGGGATGAGGCGTTGACCCAGCAGGTCGGAGAGATTGTCGGTCAGGAGTTGGCGGCCGTTGGTATCAATCTACTCTTGGGGCCTTCGCTCGATGTCTATTCGGAGCCGAGAACCGATGCGGTTGGTTCTTTGGGCGCCTATACTTTCGGTGGTAATCCCTTCTGGGTAAGCCGCCTGGGCAGGGCGTATATCGCCGGCGTGCATGAAGGCAGCGGAGGGCGCATCGCCACGGTTGCCCGTCACTTTCCCGGAATTGGTTCGGTGGATCGCATGCCGGCGCTGGAGGTGGCAACCATCCAGCAGAGTGCCGAGCGTCTGGCGGAGGAATCACTGCCCCCATTCCGGGCGGTGACGATCGGCAGCGGCGATGCAGCCGGTGAATCTGCAACATCGACCGACGCCCTCATGCCCAGCCATATGCGCTACAGCGCCTACCAGGCGACCGGGGGCGCTCCCGTGGAGCCTTTCGCCTTTACGCCGGCTCTGGGCGTTACGATGGAACAGCAGGGGCTGGCGGGCTGGCAGGCTGCCGGCGGGCTCTTGATGACCAATGCGTTGGGCCTGCCCGCCATTCGTAGAGCCTATGCTCCCGACGGCAGTGAAGTTCCCTTTCGCCGCATTGCCCTGAATGCCTTCAACGCGGGGAACGATCTGATCTATCTTGGCCGACTCAGCGAAGACGGAACATGGGCCAGCGAATTGACCAACATTCAGGAAACCATCGACTTTTTTCGCGCGCGCTACGGAGCAGAATTTGATTTTGCCCTCCAGGTAGACGATGCCGTGCAGCGCATCATCCGCGCCAAGCTGGCCCGCTATCTTGCGCCGGCTGAATTGCTGCAGGCAGCACAGGCTGCGGGGCTCTCACTCGGGACCGATGCAACGGTGCCCGTGACCGCTGCCGGCGCCGTGCCGACGCCAACGCCGACCCCCTTCATCCTCACGACCGTTCCAAGCGAAATCACGGTCACGCTGCAGGATGTTCTGGTCGATCAGGACAACCTGCTGATTTTTGACGAAACCAGTGAGCGTCACGGCGAGGCCAACGCCTTGATCCGAGGGGTGGCGCGTGATTCCATTACGCTCCTCTATCCGGACCTGCAATCCGTGCCCGATGCGCTGCCGCCGCCATTGGCGGATGACGGGCGCATTGCCATATTCAGCGATAGCCGAATCGTCCAAGACTGCCCTTCCTGCCCGGCCGAGGTCAGCCTGGCCCCTGAGGAAATCCAGGCGATGATTTTGGAGTTTTACGGTCCCGACGGCGCCGAGATGGTCAGGGCAGAACAGATTACGAGCCATACGTTTGTTGAATTGGGCATGGCGCTTGATTCCCAGGCCGCAGAGACGCAGGCTGCAGAGGCGCAGTCGACCAACGGCGCAGCTCCTGCGCCGACCGATACGGCTGGGGGCAGAGCGCCCCTTGACGCCTCACTGCCTGCGACCGATACCGCTGTCGTTACGGAAACGAATGCGGTTACAATCACCGAGAGCCTAACGCTCGCAACGGCGCCGGCATCCGACGCCGCGCCCATGGCTCAAGCTGCAGCCGATGACGAAACGAATGCGGCCCAGAGCGGCGGCTTCCGCGTCCGGCTGCCCGGACCGGCCAGCGAAGAGACTCAGGACGTTGCCAATACCACCATTCAGGACGTGGAAGCGGCCATTGAGGAGGCGGACTGGATCATCTTTGCCATGCTCAATGTCGACGCGGAAAACGAGCCCAGTAGTGACGTTGTCAAGCGCTTTCTGCGCCAGCGGGGCGAGCAAATTCTCGACAAGCGGGTCATTGTCCTGGCCCTTCAGGCCCCATATTTCCTGGACGCGACGGAAATCGGCCAACTCTCTACTTATCTCGCGGCCTACAGCCACAGTGAACTCTTTGTCGAGAATGCGGTGCGCGTGCTGTTCCGCTCCTCCGTGCCCAGCGGCGCACCGCCGGTAAGCGTCGCCGGCACGCGCTTCAGCGATTTGAGCGAGCGACTGCAGCCCGATGCGCGCGTGCAGCTACCGCTACGGGTCTTCGTCAATGGCGATGTTGCGGTAGATACTGCTTCGCTGGATGCGGGCAACGAAACCGTCTTCTTCAGCGATCGGATGAATATTCAGGTCGGCCCGATCTTGGACTACAACGGCAACAACGTCCCGGATGGTGTGGAGGTGGAGTTTCAGATCTCCTACGAGAATAGTGACGGACTGATGAGCGTTGAGCCGGTGTTGACCCGGGATGGCGTTGCAAATCGAGAAATTCTGGTTGCTGAGGGCGGCACGATCCTAATCAATGCCCGCAGCGGCGAGGCCACGACGGGGCCACCGGTAGCGGTCACGATTGCGCCCTTTGAGTCGATTGAGGAGACGGCTTCGACATCGACGGAAGCCGTTGCAGCCGACACAGCGCCGGACGCTGCGGCCGCGTCAGAGCAAGCTGCCGCCGCTGTTGCGCCTGCTCTCGATCTGGCCGTGCAGCACCGGGTAAACCCGATAACCCTTGCCCTTGCGCTCATTACGATCGTCGTCATGCTCAGTATGTTGCTGATCGTACAGATTCGCACGCTGCCGCGGACAACGCTGGTGTACAATATGCTATGGGCCGTCATCGTTGGCCTGACGGCATATGTACTCTACGGCCTGGGATTGCTGCCCGGATACCGCTGGCTTCAGGATGTGCTCGGACTTTGGGCCGCAGTGGCAGTCGTCTTCATTGGCATGATCGTTCCGCTCTTGTGGCTGCAGTTGCGGGTTGAAGCAGTGCATTCACCACCCCATCGCGATGCCAGTTAGACGGGCAGCAATGGAGTGATCTGGTGTGGTTCGACTTCTGAAAAAGAGGAGCGCCCCCGCCAGGACTCGAACCTGGGCTCCCGGCTCCGGAGGCCGGTGCTCTATCCACTGAGCTACGAGGGCGGATTGCGTGCAGTGCACTCTTTCAGTTATACCACAGGGAGAGCGTAGGGAGCAAGAAAACCGCGCATATGTATCTTGATCGTTCATATAAACCGCGCCGGCGCCGCAGCCGGTGGCGTTTTTGGCCGCTGATTCTTGTGGTCATCGTCGGAATTATCTTGTATGAGCAGCGGCCCTCCTGGATTATGGAGCCGCCGCTTGAGCCAACGCCGATACCCACGCGGAGCGGCGCCTCCTATCAAGCTGAGGCTGAAACCCGGCTGGCCGAAGGGGATTACGATGCCGCCATGGCAGCATACCGGCAGATGTCGCGCCTTGAACCGGACAATCCCGCGGCCCATGTGGCATTGTCAAAGCTTCATCTGTTGTTTCTGGATCTGCCCTCGGCTTATGATGAGGCCCTGACTGCGGTAGAACTGGCGCCCGACGATCCGGATGCACTGGCTGCGTTGGCCCGGGCGGAGGATTGGCGTGGAGAATACGAAGAAGCCATTAATCACGCCCTTGACGCATTGGAAGTCGATCCCGAACATGTGGATACGCTGGCTGTTCTGGCCGAAATCTATGCCGACGTGGGCAACTGGCAGATCTCCCAGGAATATCTGGATCAGGCCTTCGCGCTGGACGACAGCAATGTGCTTGCCTGGCGTAACCAGGCGTATCTCTATGAACGACAGGGCAAGTATGAGGAAGCCGTCGCCGCGTATGAGCGAGCCATCGAGCTTGCCCCCTTGCGCTTCGACCTTTATATCGAACAGGGCCGCCAGTACCGGATCGGCCTGGCCGAGTTTGAGAAGGCGAATGACAGCTACCGGCGAGCCGTTGAGGTGTACGAATCGCCGATTACGCTCGACGCCCTTGGTTTTGGGCTATACAATATCGGCGATCACCTTCAGGCAATTCGCACCTTGCGCACGGCCGTCGAGATGGATCCGGACTATGGCCCGGCCCAGGTACACTTGGGGATGGCGCTCTATGCCCGGCGTAACTATGAGGACACGGTGCCTGCGCTAGAGCGGGGGATCGAGCTGCTCGGTGACGCCGCCCGCGTGGAGCATTATTATACGTTGGGACTCGCCCACGTTTTCAAGGATCCGTCCGAGTGTGATGAGGCTGAAATCTGGCTGCGCAAGGCGCTGGAGATCGAACCGGAAACGGGGCCGGCTCTGGAAGGTTTGGCCCTGTGCGGACTGTCAAACTAAACGGCCTCGCGCCACGACGGATACGGTTTCGCCATGAGTCTGCGTAAGTCCCGTCTGAAATCCGAGTTGCCCCAGACCGCGACTCTAACGCCGCGGAGTGCAGACGCGGCCCCAAAAGATTCAGGCTCTGGCGTGCCGGCCGAACCGCCGTCTCCCGTCTCCGGCGGGACTTCACCCCGGACCACCAACACGGCCGAACGGACCAGCACGAGCAAGCGACGTCTCCAGCGACGCATCACGCCCCTGGAGGTACTGCAGCAGCCTGTCCAAGCCGGGATGCGCAAGGTCTTTGACCTTCGTCGCTTTCTTTACGTGATCGTCATCACCGTGACCGTCTTGATGCTGCCTCAGCCGCCGGGCCTCAGCGTAGAGGGGCAGCGCGCGCTTGCCCTCTTTGCGTTTACGGGCAGCATTTTGGCCCTGGAGCCCGCACCCCTGCCCATCGCCGCGCTCATGGTGCCCATCGCCCAGATTGCCCTGGGCATCGACACTGCACCGGGCGCCTTTGCCCCGTTTGGCCAGCCTGTCGTCTTTTTGATTCTCGCCAGTCTCTTTCTGGCCGAGGCCCTGCGCAAGCATGGTCTGACCCGGCGGCTGGCGCTCTACTCCATCGTCGCCAGCAAAGGGCACTTCCGGCGCTTGCTTCTGGGACTGATGATCATCACAGCCTCTCTTAGCATGTTCGTCCTCAATACGGCCACGACCGCCGTACTGATTCCCGTGGCCATCACCATTGCCCAGCGCATCGACCGCTCCGAAGTTGCCCAGCGTGCGCTGACGGCTCTCATTTTGGCCATCGTCTACAGCGCGAGCATCGGCGCGATCGCCACCATCATGGGCAGCGGTGAAAACGCCATTGCCAGCGGCCTATTGGCTCAATCCATCGACTTTGGCTTTCTCGATTGGATGACGTACGGGTTGCCCATCGTTGTCGTCCTGATTCCCATGAGCTGGTTCCTGCTCACGCTGGTGATCCGCGTGCCCGGCATCCGGATCGATACTGCGCCGGCGCTGGCAGAAATCAATCGCCTGGGGGGGCTCAAGGGACCGGAGCGCGAGATCGTCTTCGTGCTTTCGCTAGCGGTCGTTCTGTGGGTTACCGGGGCCGCGCTGGAGGAGCGACTGCAATTGCCCAAAACGTTGTTAAACAGCGCCGTCGTCGCGATCGGCGCTGTTGCGCTGCTCTCCATCGACGAAGTAATCGACTGGAATGATTTGCGCGGCGTCAACTGGGGCGTCTTCTTTGTTATCGGCGCCGGCCTCACGCTGGGTGACGCCCTGGACAAAACGGGGGCGAGCGACTGGTTTGCCAGCCTGTTGGCGCCAACGCTCCAGGGGCTACCCTATGTGTTGGTACTTGCCATTCTTGTGGGTAGCGCCTTTGTGTTGACCCAGTTCATGAACAACGTCACGTTGGGCGCCATCGTCGCGCCAATTTTGGTAACCCTGGGTGAAGCCAGCGGAATTACGCCCGTGCGGCTGGTGTTGCCGACCATCATGACCCTGGCCCTGGCCTACATGCTCCCCAGCGCCTCGGCCCGCATGACCCTGGCCGCGGTTACGGGCGCAGTGGACAGGAAGGATATGATGCGCACGGGGCTTGTCGTTGGCCTGCCGGGCGCGCTATTCATCTTTGTGTTTTTCTATATGTTGGGGCGCTTCGGGCTGATTTAGTGATTGTCCATCCGTTGACGCAAAGCGGAGAAATGGAAGGGGAGAGATGCGGATTTGGCTCATCGGCGCGGACGAGGGCGCAATACGCGCCATTGAACAACTGCGCAAGAATCCCGAGATCAAACTGGTCGTCAGCGCGGCCATTGACAAGCCCAAGGCCGTCACGGCAGGCCTGATCGAGCGGGTCGATTATGTGGAGCGGGTCAGCCATGTGAATGTCAACGACTTGGCGCGCCGGATTCGCCCCGACCTGATCCTGATCGATCCGGCCGCCCTGGCCAGAGACTATGCGCGTATTGCGGCCGGCATGGCCTTTTCCGAAGAATTGACCCGGGAAATCGCTGCCGTCAGCCACTATCCCTGTCTGGTTTTGTGAACCCTCTAACGCATATGGCAAATTCGTCTGATCACGCACCGCGTCAATCGACCCCCCACAACCTGGGGCTCTACCGTTTGGAGGGCTTTTACGGTGCGCATCGCCAATTGATGACGCTCCATGAATGGCTGGTCGGCGGCGACGATCTGCCGGCAATCGCAATCAGCGGCGAACAGGGCAACGGCAAGAGCACCATCGCCACGGCTGCCGCCTGGAATCATTTTCATCATTTCTCCGACGGCATCATTCGCGTGGGGGCGGCCGGTACGAATCCGTTTCGGCTCTATGATGTTGTGCGTACCCTGGACACCGTGCTCGGCACGACACTAACCCGGGTGAGCGAGGATCGTTGGGGGATCAGCATTCTGGAGCAGCTGTACCGGCGCCGGCGCCTGCTCATCGTGGACAAGCTGGCCGGCGCAACAGAAGCCGAATTGAACACGCTGGTCGACATCATTGGCCATCTTCACGAAGCAGGCGGGAATTCGCGCATTCTGCTGATCGACCGCAACTTCAGCCCCCAGATCGCCGGTCTCGTCCAGAATCAACATTTGCATCTCGCCGGTTTGGATCGGGACGACATTGCGGGATTCATTCGCAGCCGCGCGCCGGCGCGGGTCCGTGACGAGGCGCTCGCCCACGCCGGTGACCTCTATGCCGTCACCGGCGGGCGGCCATTGTCCATGCGCCTGGCCCTGGGGCTCATGCTCGATTATCGCTGGCCGGAACTGGAGGAATTCCTATCTGCTCTGGCCCCGGCCGACGATCTGCTGTCTATTCAGGATCTAGTGACGCTGGCCGTCGAAAACTACGCAATCTCCCAACCGCAGGTCGGTCCGTTGCTGAATCATCTGGTAAGCGCTGCAGGCGGCGCATCCATCGACGCGTTCCGCGATCTCTTCTGGGGCGCCCTCGGCACGCCGGAGGAACTCGACGTTGTGCTGGCCGGTTTGGCCGAACGCGCCCTCCTTGAAGTGGATACCTATAATCAGCGCGTCGTGCTCCATGCCGTTATTCGGCGCTATCTGGAACAGAATGTCGTCATGCTGGGCGAGGACTGGGATCGATCTCATGCCGGCTACTATGTCCACTATGCCGAACGCTACCAATACCTCCCGCAGCGCGCTTGGCCCGAAATCGACGTGGAGTGGGGCAATATCTATCAGGGCATGGATTGGTGCACCCAGCGGCTCCAGCGTCTCTGGGAACAGGATCCCTACGAAATCATCTCCAACCCCGAATTCGATGCGCACCCGCTCGACTTGCCGGACAATTTCCTCAGCTATCGGGATGACCTGCGCCTGACCCGGGCCTACTCGCTGGCTCTGGCCTACTATGCTTTCTGGCGCCATCCCCTGGGCACGCTGCGCTGGCTCGCCGCAGGCGCGCTGGCCTCACTGGCATTGCGCGACTACGCCGATTATGCGTGGCTGCTGACCAACATCGGGCGTCAACTCTTTTTTCATAACCGGGTCGAGGAAGCCGTCCAATGGCTGCAGCGCGCCCGCAAGATTTTTGATGGCCAGGACCGGGTCGTCGAGCTCTCGTATGTCCTGACCGATTTGGCAACGTCTTACCGAATACTGGAAGAGCCGCGGAAGGCGCTGGA
>CAYZLP010000165.1:6469-8497 GCA_964478635.1 uncultured Caldilineaceae bacterium | reverse complement strand
GCGGATGCAGCGGATGCAGACAGATGCCGCCCCAAAAAATTCGTTCCGATCTGCCATATCCGCTCGATCCGCGGCCCATGGTGCTGAAAATTGCGTTTGCCGTTTCCTTCGATTGTGCTGAGGGGATGGGTGGCGTATAATTCCGTTAGCCAAGAGGCCCCGCTTCACAAGAACAGTTTTTTGCATCCACCCGATGCACTGCGCTGTAGCCTGCCGTTCTTGGGCAATCGGTAGAGGAAACTTCTCACCCTCCCTCAACCTTTGTCAATCTGGCAGGAATCGCTGAATTCAGTGGAAGGCGAGATTCTTCTCGCACATAGAGGCGACAATCCTTCCCGTCGTCTGCCCGTACATTCGCTCTATCTCACAACGGAGGAAACGCATGACCAAGCGGATTTGGTTGTCTGTTTTTCTGCTGGCAGCGATCGCGCTGCTTGCTGCCTGCGGCGGCGCGCCCACTGCTGCGCCCGGCGCGGGTGAAGAAGCTGCCCCGGCCGATGCTGCTGCGGCCAGTGCGCCGACCGGCGCCAGCCAGGTGCGGGTCGGTTGGGCCGGCAGCCCGGACACCCTCAATCCCGGCACGGCCGTGTTGGCCGAAGCCTACACGATTTTCGATCTTGTGTACGATTCCATGTATCAGCTGCAGTTGGACGGCTCCTATACCCAGGAACTGGCCGAAGCGGTGGACGTGTCCGAAGACGGTAAGGTCTGGACCTTCACCATCCGTGACGGTTTTCAGTGGTCTGACGGCGAACCGCTGACGGCCGAAGATGTGGCCTTCTCCTACAACCTCTATAAAGAGCAGACCGACTTCCCCTTCCTCAACGTCTACACAGAATACTTCGAGACCATCGAAGCGACTGACGACAAGACGGTCGTCATCACCCTGAGCGAGGCGATCCCCAACATGGAGAGCCAACTCATCTATCTCTTCGTCCTGCCGGAACACATCTGGGCCGAGCAGGCGGCTAACGCGGCCGAGTTCGAAAACCTGGAGATGGTGGGCAGCGGCGTCTTCAAGCTGGTCGACTACGCCCAAAATCAGTTCGTCAGCCTGGAGGCCAACAAGAACCACCCCCTCTATCCGCCCAAGGTGGACGCGGCAGTCTTCCAGACCTTCGACAACCAGGACGCGCTGGTCCAGGCTTTGCGCACCGGTCAGGTCGATATGATCACCGAGATGCCCAAGCCCGCGGTACCCGCCTTGCGCAACGAAGCCGACATTCAGGTCGTCAACGGTCCGCCCGGCGCGCCCAGCGTGGCCGACATCATGTTCAATCTGACCAACGAAGAGACCTGTCCGCCGGAAGATGGCGTCTGCTCGGGCCATCCCGCGCTCCAGGATCGCAATGTGCGCCTGGCCTTGGCCCATGCCACCGACAAGCAGCAGATCATCGATGTGGTTCTCTTGGGCTTCGGCACGCCAGGCCTGACCCTCATTCCCGACAGCCTCGGTGTCTGGTACAACGATTCCATCCAGGATTATGAGTTCGACCTGGACAAGGCGAATCAGATTCTGGACGACGCCGGCTATGTCGATACGGACGGCGACGGCGTGCGCGAAATGCCCGACGGCGGGCAGCCGCTGGTCTTCCGCGTCAACTGGCCCAGCGACAGCACCTGGGCCGCGCGTGCGGCAGAAATCATGAGCGGAACCTGGGGTCAGGTCGGCGTGCAGGCCCAACTCCAAGCCCTGGATCCCGACGCCCTGACCTCCGTCTGCTGTCCGACCTTCGACTACGACATCATCCTCTGGGGCTGGGGTTCGGATCCCGATCCGGGCTTCCTCCTAAGCGTTATGACGACCGACGAGATTCCCACGGGCAATAGCGAAACGGGTTACTCGAATCCTGAGTTTGACGAGCTCTTCAAGCAGCAGGCCATCACCCTGGATCCGGATGAACGGCGAGACATTGTCTGGCGCATGCAGGAGATCGTCCACGACGACGTGGTCTACATCATTCCCTTCTACGACCAGAACGTCCAGGCCTTCCGCACGGACCGCTTCCAGGGCTGGATCACCGACGC
>CAYZLP010000165.1:0-6369 GCA_964478635.1 uncultured Caldilineaceae bacterium | reverse complement strand
GCCATGCGCACATCCTATCTGCTGGAGAAGTTGATCTGGGCGGTCTTCACCATCTTCTTCGTGATCTGCCTCAATTTCTTTCTCTTCCGCGTCCTGCCGGGCGATCCGGTGCGCGCGGGAATGCGCGATCCGCGCCTTACCCAGGAGGCGCAGGCCGCGATCCGCGTGCGGTTTGGGTTGGACAAGCCGGTCATCAACTGCTTCGAGTCGCTCAATCCGATCAAGACGGGCGATTGCGCCATCAACCCCATGGAGACCCAGTTCTTCATTTATGTACGTAACTTGCTGACCGGCGACCTGGGCATTAGCTACCACACCAATCGACCGGTCAGCGTCACCCTGGGCGAACGTCTATGGAACACGGTGCTCCTGATCGGCGCAGGGCAGATCCTGGCCATCGTCCTCGGCATGGGTCTGGGCATCATTGCCGCGTGGAAGGCGCGCACGCCTATCGATTACGGCGCGCTTCTCTTTAGCCTCATGGCCTGGAGCCTGCCGACTTTCTGGCTGGGCATCATCTTGCTTTTCTGGGGCAGCAAATATTTCAATTTGCCCCTGGGCGGCATGGTAACGCCGGGCATGACCTATGCCACCACTTGGGACCGAATCGCCGACGTGCTACGCCACATGCTCCTGCCCACCATCACCTACACCATCGTCTTTCTGGGCGAATATATGCTCATCATGCGTAGTTCGCTCCTGGACGTCCTCTCGGAGGATTACATTCTCACGGCTCGGGCCAAGGGGCTGAATCACTTTCAGATTCTCAAGGACCATGCGCTGAAAAATGCCATGCTGCCCATGGTGACCATCATCGCTCTCAACCTGGGCTTCACCGTTGCCGGCGCCGTGCAGATCGAGACGGTCTTCTCCTGGCCGGGTTTGGGCGGCGCGATCTTTGAGGCCGTCGGCCGGCGCGATTACCCCATGCTCCAGGGTGCGTTTCTCTTGCTTGCGGTGAGCGTGATCTTTGCAAATCTGGGCGCGGAACTGCTCTACTCCGTGCTGGACCCGCGCATACGGAACGATTGACATGGAAAGCAGCAGCATTACCGACATTCGCTCATTCTGGCGCAGCTTCCGGGGCCGCCCTATGGCCATGGTCGGCCTGACGATGTTGATTATCGCCATTGTCACCGCGCTCTTCGCACCCCAGATTGCGCCCTACGATCCCAAGGCGCCGATCCGGGTGACCATCGACGATATCTACGCGCCGCCCAGCGCCGAGCACTGGTTCGGCACCGACGACGCCGGTCGGGATGTCTTCTCCAACTTCGTCTACGGCGCCCGGGTTTCGCTGACCGTGGGCTTTTTTGCTTCCTTCATCTCTATCGTCATCGGCGGCACCATCGGCATCGTGGCCGGCTTCTACGGCGGGCGCACGGAGAACGTCCTCATGCGCTTCACCGATGTCATGCTCGTCATTCCGGACCTGCCTCTGATCGTGGTCATCGTGGCCCTGACCAAGCCCAGTCTGAGCAACATCATTCTGGTCATCGGCCTCTTGGGTTGGACGGGAACCGCGCGCCTGGTTCGCTCTCAGACCCTTTCGGTGAAGGCGCGCAAGTTCGTGCTCCGGGCCCAGGCCGTGGGCGCATCCCGGCCCTACATCATCCGGCGCCACATCCTGCCCCTGGTGCTGCCCCTCATCGTGGTCAATACGGTCCTGGTCATCTCTCTGGCTATTCTCAATGAAAGCACGCTGAGCTTCCTCGGTCTGGGCGATCCCACGACGCTGAGCTGGGGCCAGATGCTCAATTACGCCTTTACCCGGGGCGCCATGAGCGCCGGTGCATGGTGGGCCCTGGTCGTCCCCGGCTTCGGGATTGTCTGGGTCGTGCTGGCCTGCACGCTCCTGGGCCACGGCATGGAGCAGGTGCTCAATCCGCGTACGGAAGCCCATCACCTGGCCCATACCCAGGCCCAGGTCGCCCGGGGCGATAGCGCGCCCATGCCTACCGGCGCCGTTCCGCAGGCAGGTGATTGAATGAACAACGCCATTCGTTTACCCGACGCCGTGATCCGCTACCATCACCCGACGGCAATCGTGAAGTCATGAATAGCGCCATGTCTACCCGGAACAGTGCCAATGCACGGCCTGTGCTCCTTGACGTGCAGAATCTCTCCATCGACTATGTGGCCAAAGGCGCGGCGCCGGCCGAAGCCGTACGCGACGTCAGCTTTACCCTGCGCGCCGGCGAAGTGCTCGGCCTGGTGGGCGAAAGTGGTTGTGGCAAATCGACCCTCATGTTGGGGCTCATGCGCCTGCTGCCGCCGGCCGGCCGCATCGTCGACGGTTACGTCTACTTCGAGGAGCGGGATCTCCTCTCCCTGAACGAGACGGAGATGGCCGACGTGCGCTGGAAGAACATCTCCATGATCTTCCAGGGGGCCATGAACGCGCTCAACCCCGTGCGAACCGTGGGCGATCAGATTGCCGAGGCCATTCGTCTCCACACGACCCTGAGCGATAGTGCTGCCATCGACGCCCGGGTGAGCCAGATGCTCGACATGGTCGGCATCGCCGCAAATCGTAAGGACCAGTATCCCCACCAATATTCGGGCGGCATGCGCCAGCGCGCCATGATCGCCATGGCCCTGGCCTGCGATCCCCAGATCGTCATCGCCGATGAACCGACCACGGCCTTGGACGTCATGATCCAGGCCCAGATCCTGCAGCTCATGGCCGACCTGCAGCGGGAACTGGGTCTCTCTATCATTTTTGTGACCCACGATTTGGGCATCGTGGCCGAGATGTGCGATTCGGTGCTGGTGATGTACGGCGGTGTGACGGCTGAGTACGCCGATGTGGATACAATCTACAACGCGCCCCGCCATCCGTATACCCAGGAATTGCTCAAGGCCTTTCCCGATGTCACCAAGCCTGCGGGCAAGCTGACCAGCATCCCGGGCTATCCGCCCCGTTTGGACGACTTGCCGCCGGGCTGTCGCTTCGCACCCCGCTGTCCTCAGGCGTTTGCTCGCTGCCATGAAGCGCAGCCGCCCCTCTATGTCTTCGACCACGGTCACGCCGCCAGCTGCTTTCTGCTGGAGGAGGGGCGCGCATGAGCGTTGCGGGCAACGGCAGCCGGCCGGCCGGCGCATCCATTCTCGCCGTAACCGATCTGCGCAAGCTCTTTGCCATGGGTCGGAAAGGGCTTTTCCGGCGCGGGCAGGAAACCTACGTCCATGCAGTGGACGGCGTGAGTTTCGAACTGGGCCGGGGCGAGGTGCTGGCCCTGGTCGGCGAGAGCGGCTGCGGCAAGTCCACGCTGGCCCTTACCCTCATCGGTCTGGAGCAGCCCACCAGCGGCAGCATCCGTTTCGAGAATGCGGAGATCGGCGGCTATTCGCCCGGCCAGATGAAGCCGGTGCGCCGCCACATGCAGATGATTTTTCAGGATCCCTACGAATCGCTCAACCCCCTCATGAGTATCGGGGAAATCGTGGCCGAGCCGCTCAAGGTCCATGGCATCGGCGCAAATGGGGAAGAGCGGAAGCGCAGGGTGGTCCAGGCCTTGGAGGACGCGGGCCTGAAGCCGGCCGACCGCTTCATGAACCGGCTGCCCCATGAGCTTTCGGGCGGGCAGCGCCAGCGCGTGGTCATCGCCAGCGCGCTGGTGCTGGCGCCCACGCTGCTCCTGGCCGACGAGCCGGTCTCCATGCTCGACGTGAGCATCCGGGCCGAGATTCTCAACCTGCTGGCGGAGCTGCGCGACAAGCGGGGCATTTCCATCCTCTTCATCACCCACGATTTGGGGACGGTGGGCGCGCTGGCCGACCGGGTGGCCGTCATGTACCTGGGCCGCATCGTAGAACTCGGGCCGACGGTGCAGGTCTTGCAGGATCCCCAGCATCCGTATACCCGGGCGCTGCTTTCGGTGGTGCCGGTCCCCAATCCGCGTCTGCGTCACAAGCGCATCATTCTGAGCGGCGAGACCCCTGACCCCGTGAACCTGCCGACCGGCTGTCGCTTTCATCCCCGCTGCCCCCTGGCCGTGGACGCTTGCCGCGAATCCGATCCGGCACTTCAGAGCGTCGGGCTGCAGCACGAGGCGGCTTGTCTCCTGCTGGAGTAAGGAAAAGCGTGCATGGGGGGATCGGTGACTGTCACTGGCAGATCGATTCCTGGTCTACAAGAATTCGTTGCGCCAGTGACAGTCACCGATTCCTGCGTCTCCACGCATCTACCTCAGCAATGTGAAACTCTCCATGACCTGTCGATAAAGCGCCTCGGTCTGTTCCGCCACCTCCTCGTACGCTTCGCCCACGGGCACGAAGGTCAACCGATAAAGACGTTCACCCGCCCCCAATAGCACGACTCGACTCAAATCCTGGCCGGGCACGTTGTCATAGACGAGGGCGGGCTGTCCGGCCAGGACGGTCTCCAGGGGCGCGATGGTCACGCCCTGGGTTTCCGCCTCACTTGCGGCCCATTCTTCGAGCGTCTTGCCTTCCGCCGGAGTTACCTCGATTAGGACACGGGGATCGCTCATGTTGAGCAGCGAATCGACGGCCAGCACGACTTTGCCCGGCACGGGACGAAATGGAGAGAAGCTTGCCGGATAGAGGAAACAGAAGCCCAGTTCGGCCGCGGTGAGGAGTACGCTATTCGGGCCGGCGGCGGGACATTCAGCCGGCACATCGACCGCGACACCCGCCCGATCGTCAGCCCCGATGGTCTCGGCAAAGACCGCGGCGGCGTAGGTCAGCAGGGGCTCCAGGTCTGACTCGACGGGCGTCTGCAGGCCGGCGCCGTTGAAATTGAGGGCAATGGTCATGGCGTCGGTTTCGGCTTCGTCGGCGACCTCGATCGTTCCCTGCCCCAAGAGATCGTACCAGGTATAGAGCTGGACCAATTCTTCCAGGCTGAGTAGGCCCCGCGCATCGTCTGCCGACGCCACGCGGCAGGAGCGGGCCGCGGTTTCGCCCGAAAGCTGGATCGTCAACGCATCGCAGAAACCGGCCATGCCCCCTTCACGCCGCCAGGTCAGCGCCGCAGCGCCCTCAGACCCGCTGCCGGCACCCGCCAGCACCAGGCGGGCAAGCTCGGCCAATTGGCGCTGCTCCGCCGGTGTGGCTGCACGCGCGCCCCCGCCGAAGAACTCGACAAAACCGGCCGGGGTCTCGGCCGCAAAGGGCGCCAGGGCGCCCAGAAGGTTCTGCATGAGTTCGCCCCGTGGGCCGCTGAGGGCCGGCCCGCCCAACAGCACCTCGCTGCCGCACGCGCCGAAGGCGATACCTTCTCGACCGATCCGCACCATCTCGCAGGGAAAGTCCGACGAACGCCACTCCATCTGGGGCGCGCCGATCTCGACCTCGGGCGCGGCCGCCAGGCGGATTTGGGTAGTGACCGGATCGAAGTGAAAGCGATAATCACCGGCCGGCGCCGTGATGGTCACCCGATAGCCCGGCGTCTCCGCTTGGGCGCACATCTCGTCGGCCAGCGGCGCGTCCAGACACGCGTCCGGCCACGTCACTGCTTCCAGCGCGGCGATGGCGACGGCCCCCGGTTCGTCGGAGAGTTGGGCGATTGCCGCGCGCATGGCCTCGGCCATGGCTGCCGCCCGGGCGGGCGCGTCCACGACCGGCGTGAAGCGCAGGCTGTCCACGATCGTCGCTGCCGGCTCACCCGTAGCCGGATCGACAATGGAATAGACGACCAGGACGTCGCCGTTGTCCACAAAGGTCCACGTTCGGGTCGGGCCGCTCTCTTCCCGGATCATCGCCGTCCAGGCGGGCCGGCCGCTTACGGTGATTTCTTCCATCTCGGGCTCTTCGGCGCACGCGGGGCAAAGCAGCGCCAGCGCGGAGTTCCGGTCCAGAGTCGCGGCCGGCGCAAAGTAGAGGATGCTTTCTTGACCGTCTTCCACCGCCGGCGTGGCCTGCAAATGGAGGGCCGTTCCCAATGGCGTATTGACCTCTTCTTCCACGCTCCATCCCGGCGGCAACTGGAGCGAGAAGCCTCCGGCTTCACTGGCATAGCGCAGCGGTTCCGGCGTTGGTGCGGTCGTGGGCACTTCCGCGGGCGCGGCGTTGCGCCCGCAACCGGCCAGCAGGAGCGCGGCAAGGACGACGACGCAGGCTATTGGGATGACGTAGCTGATGCGCTGCATGACAGGATCTTTCCGCTGGGACAGGGCGACACCCGTCGATTTCAGTCGATTTCAAACGAGCATACTCAACGGCACAAGTGTACCACGACCGTAAGAAACGCGCGACTGCCTTGAAGAATGGACCGCGGATGACGCTGACCCAACAGATCGGCGCGGATTTTCACCCTCGTGGTGCGAATTGCGTATGTGAACTTCCGGGAAGTTCGTCCCGCGTGCAAGCTTCCCGGAAGACACCCAATACGGCCAACCTCGT
>CAYZLP010000164.1:4971-8520 GCA_964478635.1 uncultured Caldilineaceae bacterium | reverse complement strand
GCACTTCGGCGCGACCCAGGCTCTGTAACTCATCTTCAATCTGGGCGGCCATCTGCTCCAGCGTGTCAGAGCTGATCGGCCGCTTGGTAGCTGCTGTCTGGATACCGTAGAGCAACTTCTGTCGGTCAAACGGTTCGCGGCGACCGTCGCTCTTGACCACGAGCATATTGGCCGCAACGTGCTCATAAGTTGTGAAACGCTCGCCACACTCTTCGCAGCGGCGCCGCCGACGAATGGCGTCGCCTGCTTCGCGGGTATCGATGACTTTGTGATTCGAGCCGCTGCAATATGGGCAACGCATTCTGCCGATCCCGTGAGTGAGGCACAATATATTGTGTCTGTCGGAAACAGAACAACTAGATGTTGGGCTGTTGGGCGAGAAGTATAACACAGCTTGGGAGGCTGCGCAAGTGCAAAACGTCTGTTCTACCAGAGGGATTCCAGAGAGGCGAATTGCCGGTGCGAAATTTTAAGGTTGAATCGCGAAATTGCTTCTTGAGCGCGGCGCAGTCCGAGCTTCCCACGCGGTCCGAAGGGACCAGACCGGACAAACTTTCAGGGAGAAAGATGTCCGGTCCGGCCGATTCGTTCGATCCACTGTGGATTTTGCCTCCCGCGGAGAACTAGTAAATCCCGGCGGAAATGAATATACAGTTTCTACCAGACGTAGGAGTGCCGAGTTTCCGTCGTGGTATTTACGCCGTCTTATACTAGCGCCCGTTTACCCGGGAACGTCGCAGAAATGCGGGAACGTCCAGATCTTCCTTGTCGAAGGTGCGCACGCTGTAGTCGGGCTCCACGTGGCGCTGCTGAGGCGGCGCGGGCCGCTTGCTGCGCTCGTAGGACTGGCCGCCGAAGTCCAGGGAATCCTGCTGCTTGGCGGTCTCAAAGCCGGTGGCGATGACCGTCAGGTGAACCTCGTCCTTCATTTCCGGATCGATGACGGCGCCAAAGATGATGTTGGCCTCGGGATGAGTGCTGGCCCGGACGATTTCGGCTGCTTCGTTAACCTCGTGGAGGCTCAGATCCTCGCCGCCCTTGATATTGAAGAGGATAGCGCGTGCGCCCTCGATGGAAACGTCCAACAATGCGCTGTGGATGGCCTGTTCCGCCGCCTGGGCCGCACCGTTTTCGCCCTGACCCCGGCCAATGGCCATGAGGGCCGCGCCGCCTTCGATCATGACGGAGCGGACGTCGGCGAAGTCCAGATTGATCATGCCGGGCACAGTGATCAGTTCGCTGATGCCCTGGATGCCCTGGCGCAACACGTCGTCGGCCAATCCGAAGGCGTCCTTGAGGCCGACCTTGCGATCGACGATCTGCAGCAGCCGATCATTCGGGATGGCGATGAGCGTATCGACGCTATCCGCCAGCTGCTGGAGGGCGCTCTCGGCGACCCGGCGGCGCTGGCTGCCTTCAAAGGTGAAGGGGCGGGTGACAACGCCAATCGTCAGTGCGCCCGCATCCCGGGCCGCGGCGGCCACCACTGGGGCCGCGCCGGAGCCCGTGCCGCCGCCCATGCCGGCCGTCACGAAGACCATATCCGCGCCGGTCATGATCTCCTTGATATCCTCCCGGCTTTCCTCGGCCGCCCGCTGGCCGATCTCGGGGTTGCCGCCCGAGCCGAGCCCCTTGGTCAACTTCTCGCCGATGCGCAGGCGTTGGGGAGCATTTGACAGCATCAGGGCCTGGGCGTCGGTGTTCACGGAGATGAACTCCACGCCCTGGATGCCCTCCTCGATCATGCGGTTGACGGCATTCTGACCGCCGCCGCCTACGCCCACGACTTTGATGTGGGCAAAATTGTCGATGTACTGCGGCTGATTGGTCTTGCGATTCGTCATAACGACTGGCTCCTTTTGTACTGGGGGGTGAAACGAATGAACGCACGTTTATATATGAACGATATGAAATCGTTGAGCACAGCGTTTGGCTATGTTCGACTATCCGGGCAGCAGATTGCGTAACCAGCGCACGGCCTGGTTCACCCGGGCCGTGTCGGCGCCGGGCAGCGGATTGACCGGGAAGCGCCGCTTTACTTCCCGGGCATCTTCCTGCAGGCCCCAAAGCAGCAGGCCGACGCTGGTCGCATGGCTGGGCGTTTGGAGGCTGCGAGGCAGCCCGATGATCGGGATATCGGGCAATGGCGTGCCCGCCCGCACCGGCATGTTCAGAATCTGCCGACCCAAGTCGCTGAAGCCCGTGAGCTGACTGGCGCCCCCGGTCAGGACGATGCCCGCCGGTACGCGATTCAAGTAGCCGCTGGCCTCCAGCCGCTGGCCGACCAGTTCCAGCATTTCGATTGCCCGGGCTTCCAGCACCTGGCAGATGAAGCGGCGGCTGAAGCTACGCTCCGCACGATCGCCGAAGACCTTGGCCCAGACCACTTCGTCCTCGGCCACCCGCTCAGGCAGGACTGCGCCGTAGCGCAGCTTTAGTTCTTCGGCCGTTTCGAAGGGCGCATGGAGGGCCACGGCCACATCGTTGCTGAGATGATGGCCGCCCACATCCAAAATTTCGGTATGGCAGAGGCCATCGTCCATGAAGATTGCCAAGTCGGTAGTCCCGCCGCCGATGTCGACCAGCACGACGCCCATGCGCCGCTCTTCCGGGCGCAGAACGGCCCGGCTGCTGCCCAGGGGTTCCAGAACGAGGCCGTCGATGTCGATATCGTGGGCCTGGATGCACTGGACCAGATTTTTCACGGCCGTGCTGCTGCCGGTGATGACGTGGGCGTCGACCTCCAGCCGGTAGCCGCTCATGCCGATAGGGTTCTGAATCTCCCGCTGATCGTCTACGGTCCACCCTCGGGCGACGATATGAATGATCTCCTGGTGCTCGGGCAGGGCAACGGCTCGGGCCGCGGCCAGGGCGGCCTGCATGTCCGCCTCCGTGACGCCGACCCGCGGGTCGATGGGACTCACGCCCCGGCTGTTCACCGTGGTGATGTGGCTGCCGGCGATGCCCACATTGGCGTCGAGCATGGTGCGATCGGCCTGGGCCTCGCACTGTTCGACCGCTTCATGGACGGCGGCCGTCACGTCCGGCACATTTACCACCACGCCCCGCCGGATTCCGCGGCTCTCGACATGCCCTTCGCCCACGATCTCCAGCGCGGGGTTGCCCAGGCTGTCATGCACGACGGCCGCGGTCAGGGCACATATTTTGGTGGTGCCAATGTCAATGGCGGATACAAAATCTCTCACGCATTTCCTCGCTGTCCGGCTAGCGGATGAACGGTCGTTCCACGTAGCGTACGTCGATAATCGTGCCGGAGGCCTCGCCGCTGCGCAGCAACTGCTGGCCGGCGGCCAGGTTTTTGAGCTTCTCCTCGGTGTCGTGGCCATCACCCCAGTAGACATAGACGCTCTCGCCCGGCAGGGCGAAATTCAGGCCCGCGCCGCTGTTGTAGCGTAACTCCTCTACCTCGGGCAGCGTTTCGAGCAGGGCCAGGGCCGACCACAGCACTTCGACTTCAATGGCGGATTTGCCGGGCGCCTGGGCATCCCGGTTCACATCGATGATCTGAGGCAGCCGGCGCCCGCCCGT
>CAYZLP010000164.1:3399-4871 GCA_964478635.1 uncultured Caldilineaceae bacterium | reverse complement strand
AGCCCGCTCAGCAATTTGCTCCAGTGCCAGCCGCTGCCCGTCACCTCGCCCAGGTTTGCCCGCATCCCGTCCGTGGCGGGCAAGGACAGGGCCGGTAGGGTCGGCCGGCGCAGCGTCATGTTGCTCGGCAAGACGGACTCCATGCGCCGCATGCGCCGCGCGCGCTGCCGCTTCTGGCGGGCTTTGCGATATTTGGCTGAGTCCGACCGGGTCGGCAACTGTTCGCGCGCCATAAACTTATGTCCGCGTGGTTCGGTTCTGCTGGCGGTCGGCGTAGCGCTCCAGGGCGAGCTGGAGCAGCCGGTCGACCAATTCGGGATAGCTGATACCGCTGGCTTCCCAGAGCTTGGGATACATGCTGATGCGGGTGAAGCCGGGCATGGTGTTGATTTCGTTCAGAAAGATTTCGCCTGTTGCGTCGTCGAGCAGAAAGTCTACCCGGGCCAGTCCCTCACCATCGACTGCTCGAAAGGCGTCCAGGGCCATCTGCTGAATTTGCGCCGTCTGGGCTTCGTCCAGGGGCGCAGGAATGAGGGCCCGGCTCTTGCCGTCCAGATATTTGTCGGCATAGCTGTAGAAGACATCTCCGGGCACGATTTCGCCCGGAATGCTGGCCATGGGTTCGTCATTGCCCAACACGCTCACTTCGATTTCCCGGGCATTGGGGACCGCGACCTCGATGACGAGCTTGCGGTCGTAGGCGGCGGCCAGGTCCAGGGCCTGGGCCAGTTCGGCGCGCTGCGTGGCCTTGCTGATGCCGACGCTGCTGCCCAGGTTGGCCGGCTTCACGAAGAGGGGCAGGCCCAGCGCTTGAATTAGCGTGTCCAGCACCGCCTCTCGCTCCCGGCGCCACCGATCGCGCAGGACAACCCGGTAGTCAGCCTGGGGTAGACCCGCCTGGGCGAAGAGCAGCTTTGCCACCGCTTTGTCCATGGCGACGGCGCTGGACAGCACGCCGCAGCCGACGTAGGGCAGGTTGGCCATTTCCAGGAGACCCTGGACCGTGCCGTCTTCGCCGTATGGGCCATGCAGCACCGGAAAGATGACGTCGATGGGCGGAAGCGCTTCGTCATGCCTGCTGCTCGGCAGCAGGGCCCAGACATCATCATCTCCCCCGTTGGGCTCTGCGACGGTAGCCGGGTGACCGCCCGCTCCGTTGAGCAGCGAAACGCTCTCACCTGCCAGCAGGGCCATGGGATCGCCGCTCGTCAGCCAGCGTCCCTCCGGCGTAATGCCGATGGGCGTCACCCGGTGACCGGCTTGGCGCAATGCCTCCATGACGTTGCGTGCGCTATTCAGTGAGACTTCGTGTTCCCCGCTGCGTCCGCCGAAGAGGACGCCGACGCGAAGGGCTTTGGCTGTTGGCATCATAGAAACTCGACTCACAATACTTCGATTTCGTCCTGCAACGCTGGTGTTGGCGGAAGGTGGCGTGGGGGGTACAGATTCACGCCACCGGCCGCCGTACACAC
>CAYZLP010000164.1:0-3299 GCA_964478635.1 uncultured Caldilineaceae bacterium | reverse complement strand
TGCCAGTCGCCGGCCAGTTGAATCTCCCGCTCCAGGAGAATGCCGCTTGTGGCCGCGACCCGTTCCCGGATGAACTCGATCAGGGCCACGACGTCGTCGGCGGTCGCGCTGCCGGCTCCCCCCGGATTGATGATGAAATTGGCGTGGGTGCGACTGACCTCCACGCCACCCATCCTGGTTCCCTTGAGGCCGGCGGCTTCGATCAGGCGACCGGCAAAATCGCCCGGCGGATTGACAAAGGTGCTGCCCAGGCTCGGCTCGACGGGTTGGGTGCGGCGCCGGTGGGCCAGATAGGCGTCGGCCCGGGCCTTGATGGCCGCCGGGTCGTCCCGATCCAGGCTGAAATTGGCGCTCAGCACGACCGGCTTGAAGCCCGCTTGCAGTGGCCGCTTGCGTTTCAACATGCTGTCCCGGTATGCGTAGTCGAATGCTGCCAGCGGTATTCTCTGCAAAGCGCCTGCTTCATCCAGCAATAACGCATCCTGCAGGTTGTCTTTGATCTCCGTTCCGTGGGCGCCGGCGTTGCCTACGACTGCGCCGCCGATGGTGCCGGGGACGCTGACGGCCCATTCCAGACCGGTCAGACCCTGGCGCACGCTCCAGCGGGCCACGCCGGCCATGGCCGCGCCGCTTTCGGCGAAAAGTGTCACGGCGTCCGACCCGTCTTCTTCATCGGCAGCAGGTGATGCGATCCCCATGGCCCGACAGCGGTTGTGGATTACCAGACCGCGCACGCCCCTGTCGCTGATCAGGATGTTACTGCCGCCGCCCAGGACCAAATAGGGCAGATGCACGGCGTGACACCAGCGCACCAGCGCCGTCAGTTGATCGATCCCGCTGACCGTCGCAAAGTAGTCGGCCGGACCGCCCACTTTCATCGTCGTCAGCGGCGCCAGGCGCACGTTTTCCCGGACTTCGAGATCGAGGGTATGCAATTCGGAAAAATCGTAGGTCGTCACAAGCGTCTGCATGATTCGATCGTCACAGGATTCCTAATCGCCGGCCGCTTCGCTTTCCATCCTGGCTGCAAGCGCGGCCAGGAGCATTTCGCCGATCCGGTAGCCGTCACCGGCGCCCAGCGTAATGACCACGTCACCGGGCACGACTTCCTCTGAAAGATACGCGGCGACGGCTTCCAACGTCCCCACATGTTCGATGGCCGGATGTTCGCTGGCGGCGACCAGCTCCGCGGCGTTGACGCTGCCGTCATCTTGCTCCCGGGCCGCATAGATGTCGGTTACGATGACCCGGTCGGCCTTGCCGAAGCTGTCACCCATGCGGTAGAGCATGCGCCCGGTCCGGCTGAAGGTGTGGGGCTGAAAGACGGCCCAGATGCGTCGGTCTGGGAAGCGGTGCCGGGCTGCCGCCAACGTCATCTCCACCTCGGTCGGGTGATGGGCGTAGTCGTCGATGACGGTGACGCCGGCCGCCTCGCCCTTGTACTCGAACCGGCGTGCGGTTCCCGTGAAGGCGCTCAGCGTCGCCCCACCTGCGGCCAACGAAAGCCCGCATGAACGACCGACCAGAAGTGCAGCCATGGCGTTTTGGACGTTGTGGACGCCGGGCACGCCCAGGTCCAATGTCCCGGCTGGTGCGTTCCACCAGGTAAGGTCGACCAAATAACCGCTGTCCGGGCGCGGGCGCAAATTGGTGGCCCGCAAGTCGGCCCGCTCATGGAGGCCGTAGGTCAGCCATTCGGGTCCCCGGGAAAAATTGTAGGCGTGAAGCTGTTCGGCGCCCGGGTCGTCCAGGCAGGAAATGATCAGGCCGCCGCGCTGCACGCTGTCGACAAATTGCATGAAGGCCCGGCGAAAGCTGGCCGGCGTCGGGTAGCAGTCCGGGTGATCCCACTCCACGTTGGTGATGACGGCAATGGCGGGATTCAAGCCAAGGAACATGCGGTCATATTCGTCGGCTTCCAGGACGAACTCGGCTGCGCTGCCGGCAGCTGCATTGCCGTAGCCGGCCATGTGGGTGCCGATGATGTAGCCGGCGTCGATGCCGTTTTCGTGGAGCGTCTTGACGATCATGGCCGTTGTCGTGCTCTTGCCGTGCGCGCCCGCCACTGCAATGAGCTTGCGCCGTTCCAGCAATGCAGGCAGGAACTCGGCTCGTTTTACCACCGGCAAGCCCTGTTGTTCCGCCGCCGCGCGTTCGCTGTTCTCCGGCCCGATGGCGCTGCTGATGAGCACTACGTCCGGCGCCATGCCGGCAAGGTTTCCGGGTTCCTGGCGGGTGAAAATCTGTGCGCCGACTGCCGCCAGGCGTGCCGTATGCTCGTTTGCCTGACGATCGCTGCCGCTGACGGTCATGCCCTGTTCGAGCAGCACGGCCGCGATTGCGCTTAGCCCTGCGCCGCCAATCCCAATGAGATGAATGTGGAGCGTCGGGTCGCCCGCGGCCACGCGGTCTTGCCAGCCATTCAGTTGTGTTTGCGGCGATTGCGTCATGGTTTGCCTACTTGAACCAGTTCCCACTTGACTTTCGACGGGATCTTTCAGAATCTCGCTTCGGTCCCGGCGCCTGCAATTTCCCATCATCCCCGTACGGAAATGATTAGCAGGATGACGACCGGCACAATCCAGTAGACCGGGTTGCTGAAAAGATTCGGCGGCAGATACTGGATCATGCGCTGGGCCTGCATGGTCAGCGGCTCTTGGAAGCCGGTGAGGCCGCGCAGGGGATAGCCGAAAATATCCTGGTAGTACCAGAGCGTCCCGGCGATCAGATAACCGTTCAGTGCACCGACCGAGATGTCCAGAAAGAATTTGCCCGGCTGCTTGACCGGCGTGCCCCGAAAGGTAAGCGTCTTGCCGGCATATCCGGCAAAGACGATCGCGATGAAGACCGTCGTAAATACGAGGCTATAGAAGCCGTTGAGGGCGTTGCTACAGCCGAAATTGAGTATGTTGCAGCCAATATACTGGAGCCCATCCAGAATCTCATCCTCAAAAAAGGTAAGCAGGAAAAGCGCACTGAGGATGATCAGCGTGCTGCCAAGCTCCTTGACATAGCCCCGTGCCAGACCGATTAGCGTAATGATCACCCCGATGGTGACGTATAGAAGTTCAATTGGACCCATGCGGCGGTTGCTCTTCTTCTAATAGAGACGTCACTTGAACTTCAAACATTCCCGTCGGTTTTCGCACTGGAGGAATGTACGAAGTTCAAATAATGTGACAATAAGGACAAAGCCGTTTGCCCTTGCGTTTCTAGTGCCGGGAAGCCGACATCAGATACTCAAGTTGACAGATCATGCAGCACTGCAGCTCGTATCATCCAGACTGGCTCGACGACTT
>CAYZLP010000163.1:0-8522 GCA_964478635.1 uncultured Caldilineaceae bacterium | reverse complement strand
AAAATCGACCTCTGGACGCGGGGCATCACGCGGGTAGGCGCCCAACATCCCTACGCCGGGCTGCTGGTCCGCCGTCACGCGACGTTGCTATATGCCGGTTATATCGATCGCCTCAGCGACCCGGACGAACGGCGCATGAACCGGGCCTTCATTGATGCCTGGCCGGGTGCGCTCGCAGACGCGCGTCATTTGCTGAACGGAACGCCGGGCTATGTCGAGATCCTGCGGGATGAGGCGATCGAAGCCAACACCCGGCTGCTGCAATTTGGTGATACGGCCAGCCTGCAGCCCTGCGTGCCCTGGCCGGCCGAGCGTCGATTTCCCCATTGCCCGGTAGATCAGAATGGGAACTTCACCGAGATTACCATGCGTTACGATGAGGCCACGATTGCTTTTGAGCCGTGGCCCTTTGGTATCGATGCGTTTTCCGTATCCATCCACGGGCGCGTATTGTGCGGGCATCATTACGTCGATCACGCGGCATACCGCGCGGCGCTGGCGGAGGCGCCACTCTTGACGTTGAGCTGGCGCGTTGTACCCGGCTAGAAAATGCCGGCGGAAATAAGTCGACGGTTGCTACCAGAGGTAGACCTGCCCTATTGCCGCCGTGGTGTACCAGTCCATCATCCATTGTATTGTATGCGGATTGTCCATGTACCGTTTTTACGCAGCACCCACGACCCTCGGTGATGTCCTCGAATTGAAGGCCACCCACGGGGCAACCGCCCGAATCATTGCCGGCGGCACGGATTTGCTCATTGAATTGCACCAGGGAGGCCGCCGCGCACCCGACGGCGGCGCACCCGGCCTTATCGATTTGACCCATGTTCCCGGCTTGGCTGACATCGATGAGGATGAGACCCACCTCCATTTAGGCCCGCTGGTGACCCACAACCAGTGCGTCGTCAATGAAGCGCTGGTGCGCCATGCCTTTCCCCTAGCCAGAGCTTGTTGGGAAGTGGGGGCACCCCAGATCCGGAATCGTGCCACCGTAGCCGGCAATCTCATTACGGCCAGTCCGGCCAATGATACCATTGTGCCGCTCACGGCGCTGGATGCGACGGTCACCGTGGCCAGCGCAGCCCGGGGCGCCCGCACCATGGCGCTGCAGGAATTCATTACCGGCTTTCGAACGGTCGACCTGGCCGAGGATGAAATTCTTACCCGGATTTCGCTGCCGAAGCTGCCGGAGACGGCCTACGGCACATTTCTCAAATTGGGGTTGCGGCGCGCGCAGGCCATCAGCGTGGTGAGCGCAGCCGTAATCTTGGACTATGACGTCTATGGCACCATTGCCGCCGCCCGCATTGCGCTTGGCGCCGTGGCCCCGACCATTGTACGGGCCGAGACGGCGGAGCTCTTTCTGGTGGGCAATACACTCACCGATGGCGTCATTGCCGAGACGGCGCGCCTCAGCGTCGCCTCAGCCGCGCCCATCGACGATATCCGCGGCAGCGCCGAATATCGTCGGGGGATGGTAGAGACCCTGGTCTCACGCTCCCTCCGCCAACTTCGCGCCGGGGAATCCCGGGCGGGCTGGCGCGATCGGCCCGTTACGCTCTGGGGTGATAGTGCCGGGCAATGGCCGGTTCCTGTGAGCGAAGCGGTTCAGGAGGGTGCGGCCCTGGTGAACGGCCAGCCCGTGCGCCTTGCCGGAGAACGGACGCTCTTGGACAGTCTGCGGGCCGCGGGATTTGTGGGCGTGAAGGAAGGGTGCGCGGAAGGCGAGTGCGGCGCCTGTACCGTCTTTCTGGATGGGATGGCGGTCATGGCCTGCATGGTGCCGGCCGAACGGGCCCGGGGCAGCCGGGTGACGACGGTGGAAGGATTGGGCAATTTGGACGCACTCCACCCGGTACAGGCGGCTTTTGTCGATCAGGGCGGCGTCCAGTGTGGCTACTGCACGCCGGGCTTCGTGATGAGCGCGGCCAAGCTGCTGGAGGAGGTCCCGCATCCCACTCGCGCGCAGGTTGCCGAGGCCCTGACCGGCAATTTCTGCCGCTGCACCGGCTATCGAAAGATCATTGATGCGGTTGTCCAGGCCGGCAAAGAAAGGAATCCGGTGGCATAAACCCATGGCAGCCCGCTCCCCTGAGCTGAAGCCCCGCACCTGGGTGCAGAAGTTTTGGTACTTCATCACCCATCACATTATGCGCTGGCGTTTCTACGGCGTAATTCCCGATGATCCCAAGTTTGTGGCCGTCATTGCGCCCCATACATCCAACTGGGATTTTTTCATTCTCTTCATGGCCTCCCGGTCAGTCGATCTGCCTTTTCCCAATTTCGCGGCCAAACATACCGTATTCCGCGGGCCGATTGGCGCCATTCTGAAGGCGGTAGGTGGCATTCCCATCGATCGGACCAAGAGCCAGAATCTGGTAGACCAGATCGTTGCTGCCTACAACAGCCGCGAGCGCATGATTCTCGGCATCACGCCTGAAGGCACGCGCAGCAAGACCGAATATTGGCGCAGCGGCTTCTATTACATCGCCCAGGGTGCAGAAGTGCCCATCTCCCTGGTCTTCATCGACTATCGCACCAAGAGCGCCGGCATGTCCCAAGCGCTCTGGCCCAGCGGCGACATCGAAGCCGACATGGCCATCATCCGCGATTACTATGCCGACTGTTACGGGCGAAATCCGGAAAAGCAAGGCGAAGTGCGGGTTCGGCCCGTCACTGCGGCAGAAAGCGCAGCAGAAGAAGTCCCCGTTGCCTCCGACACCGAAGACGCGATGATGACACAATAGCGCGTCGCCTGTTCAGATGTGAGCGATTCCAAGTACATATCGTCCAATCTTCCTGAACGCTGCGTACAGGCCGGCTTTCTGGAAGTTCACAAGCGCCACTTCGCAGCACGAGGGATGATTATCCGCGCAGATCTGCTTGATCAGCCTCATTCGCGGTCTATTCTCAGGCCAGCATTTCCGCAAGCCGCGCTCGGCTTCTGCTGCGGTTCCTGCGGCTTCCCACTCACGTTCGGGGCGCTCCCGAGATTGCGTTTGCCAAGGCGCGATCGATATGGTATTTTTGGGGCGCCCAGGACGAGCCGACTGTATCATCCATCTACCGCCCAACGCCGAGAGCGTATATGAGCGCTGACGAGATCCATCTGCGAGCGGAGGACGTGTTGTTGCGCTTTGGTAACACGACCGCCGTCAACCAGGTAAGCTTCGACGTCCACAAGGGCGAGATCCGCGCGATCATTGGGCCGAACGGTGCGGGCAAGACCTCCATGCTCAATTGCATCAGTGGATTCTATCGGCCGCAGTCCGGCCATATCTACTTCCGCGACCAGGATCTGACCAAAGTTCCTACCGATCAAATCGCCAAGATCGGCATTGCCCGGACCTTTCAGAACATCGCCCTTTATACCGGTCTCAGCACCCTGGACAATCTCATGGCCGCGCGCCATATCCACATGCGTCAGGGCATGATCGCCAGCGCACTTTATTGGGGACGCGCGCGTCGGGAAGAAGTGAAGAACCGGCTCTTCGTGGAAGAGATTATCGATTTTCTGGAGATTGCCCACATCCGCAAAGCCGTGGTCGGCGCATTACCCTACGGTCTGCGCAAGCGGGTGGAACTGGGCCGCGCCCTGGCGCTGGAGCCGGAGCTTCTCTTGCTGGATGAACCCATGGCAGGCATGAACGTAGAGGAAAAAGAGGACATGGCCCGCTTTATCCTCGACATCCATGAACGACGGGGCACGACCATCATCCTGATCGAGCATGACATGGGGCTGGTGATGGACATTTCGGACCGGGTCGTCGTCCTTGATTTCGGGACCAAGATCGCCGACGGCACGCCGGAAGCCGTCAAGGCGGATGAGAATGTGATTCGGGCGTATTTGGGACAAGCGTAAACAGCATGGAAGCGCAAACCCTTCCCCAGCATCTGCTCCGTCAGGTGCGCATGCAACCGCAAAACAAGGTAGCCCTGCGCCAGAAGGAGTTCGGCATCTGGAACGAGTTCACCTGGCCTGAGAGCTATGCCCAGATTGAGGCCCTGGCCCTGGGATTGATCGGGCTGGGCATGCAGCGGGGCGATCACGTGGCCATCGTTGGCGACAACGATCGTCAATATCTGTGGGCCTATCTTGGCGTGCTCGCTCTGGGCGGCGTCCAGGTGGGGCTCTTTACCGACGCGCCCAGCCGGGAATTGGCTTACATCATTCATCACAGCGACAGCCGCTTCGTCTTCGCCAAGGATCAGGAACAGTGCGACAAGCTGCTGGAAGCCCGCGACGAACTGCCCCAGGTGGAGCGGGTGATCTACTGGGATGAGCGGGGGCTGTGGAACTACGATGATCCGTGGCTCATAGCGTTTGCCGACGTGCAGACGATGGGACGGGAACTGGCGGCTGCTGACTCCGAAAGGCTCGCCCGGGAGATCGAGCAGGGCCGGGCGGACGATCTGGCCGTGATCTGCTACACGTCAGGGACGACCGGGCTTCCCAAGGGCGCAATGTTGAGCCATGTCAATATGCTCTCCGGGACCGCGGCCTATCAGAGCGTCGATCCCCGCTACGACACGGACGATCATGTGAGCCTGCTGCCCCTGGGTTGGATTGCCGAGCATGTGCTGGGTGTGGCGCCTCACGTGGTGACCGGCATCGTCATGAATTTCCCCGAAGAGCCGGAGACAGTGCGCCAGAACGTGCGAGAGATTGCGCCCGAAGGCATTCTCTACAACTCACGCCTGTGGGAAAATCTGGTCAGCACGGTGCAGGTGCGCATGAAAGATGCCAGCTGGTTCTACCGGCGGCTCTATGACGTTTGCCTGCCCATCGGCTACCGGGTGGCGGATAAAAAGCTCGTGGGCGACTCCATCGGGCCGGGGCTGGGACTCCAATATCGGGCGGCGGACTGGCTGCTCTTTGCGCCCCTGCGCGACCAGCTGGGCTTGTCCCAGATTCGCGCAGCCTACACCGGCGGCGCGGCCCTGAGTCCGGATGCCTTGCGCTTTTTCCACGGTCTGGGCATCAATCTGAAGCAGATCTACGGCTCGACCGAAGTAACCGGCGGCGCGACGATCCACCGGGACGGCGATATCAAATTTGCCAGCGTGGGCAAGCCGGCGCCGGGGATCGACATCCGCATCAGCCCGGCGGGGGAAATCCAGATCAGCGGGCCGACCGTCTTTCAGGGGTATTACAAGAATCCGGAAGCCACCGCCGATGCGATTCTCGTTGACGAAGCGGGCACGCGCTGGTTCTGCACGGGCGATGCGGGCTACATCGACGACGACGGGCATATCATCTATCTCGATCGCGTCAAGGATATGATCACCCTGTCCAACGGGGAGAAATTTTCTCCCCAGTTTATCGAGGGCCGGCTCAAGTTCAGCCCCTACATTCGGGATGTCATGACCGTGGGCGGCGAGACGCGCGACTTTGTCACAGCTCTGGTGATTATCGATTTTGAAAACGTGGGGCACTGGGCCGAGAAGCAGGGCATCGGCTACACGACCTTTACCGATCTGGCCCAGAAGCCCCGAGTTTACGCCCTGGTATACGAGGCTATCGCCGAAGTGAACGAGAGTCTGCCGCCGGCCGGCCGGGTGCGCCGTTTTGTGTTGATGCACAAGGAATTCGATGCAGACGAGGCCGAAATGACCCGCACGCGCAAGCTGCGCCGGGGCGTGCTGGCTGAGCGCTATGGCGAGATTATCGAGGCCATGTACGGCGGTGCGGACGCGATTGAGGTCAAGGCGCCCGTTCGCTACCAGGACGGACGTGAGGGAGTGATTGAAACAGAGTTGAAGATTGAGACGGTGAGCCAATGAACTGGGTACTCGTTCCACAACAAGTTGCCACGGGTCTGCTCAATGGCGGGACGATCGCACTGATCGCGCTGGGCATTGTGTTGATCTATAAGTCATCCGAAGTCTTCAATTTCGCCCAGGGTCAGCTGGTCATGATCGGCGCGTATTTGACCTGGTGGTTTGCCGGGGGCGCCGAGAAGGGCGGCGAGCTGTTCAATCTGCCCCTGTGGGCGGCGATTGTGGCCGCTCTGGGCGTGTCAGTCTTGCTGGGCTTCGCCATTGAGCGCCTCACGCTGCGGCCGCTCACCGGGCAGCCGCTGCTGGCCATCGTGCTCATGACGCTGGGACTGGCGGAGCTGCTCCAAGGATTGACCGCGGTCATCTTTGGCGTGCAGCCCAAGAGCAACTTTCCGACGCCCTTTTCTCCCAGCGACGTCATTCGCATTCCCTTTCCCGGGGCATTCAACGACACGATCATCCTGAAGACGAGTCTCGTGGCCACCTTCGCCGTGGCCATGCTGGTGGCCGTGCTCTTTATTCTCTTTTTTCAATTGACCAAGATGGGGTTGGCCATGCGGGCCACGGCCGAAAATCATGAAGTTGCCCAGGGGATGGGCATTCGCGTCTCGCGTATCTTCGCCTGGTCCTGGGCCATCGCCGGCATCGTCGCCACGTTGGGCGGCGTGCTGCTCGCGACCCTCACCGGCGTCAGCTTGAGCATCTCGGTGGTGGCGCTGGTCGCGTTTCCTGCCATTCTGCTCGGCGGGCTCGATTCCTTTGCCGGCGCCATCGTCGGCGGGCTTTCCGTCGGATTGGTTCAAGCGCTGGTTCAGGCATCATCGGTGCCCATCGTGCGCAGCTCAAGCGAAATCGCACCGTATGTGCTCTTGCTGCTTGTCCTCCTCATCCGCCCGGAAGGCTTGTTCGGCCAGAAGCGGATTGAGCGAGTGTGACAAACAACAATAGACGTCCTTCAACCGAGATGATATCGAGATCCAACGATTAGCTGATTAACTGTTTTCCATTATCTATTCGTTATTCCCACGGGGTTCGCGATGGCAGCGCTTCGACCGGCCGGCGATTTTGATCGCAGTTACGAACAGGATATGGCGATTTTGCGCCGGCCGTGGCAGTGGGCGGTCATGATCGGGGCTATTTTTTTCGCCCTGAGCCTGCCCCTATGGGGCAGCGCCTATTGGGTGTCGACGGCCAACCAGATTGCCTATACGATCATCGCCGTTCAAGGGCTCAACGTGTTGACGGGCTACACGGGTCAGATTTCACTGGGTCAGGCTGCGTTCATGCTGGTCGGCGGCTATGCGTCGGCGCTGGTGACCATTCATCTTGGCTTTCCCATCTGGCTGGCGATTCCCTTCGCCGCATTGGCAACCGGGATTGTCGGGCTCATCTTTGGCCTGCCCTCCCTGCGCGTCAAGGGTTTCTACCTGGCCATGGCGACCCTGGCAGCCCAGTTCATCATTCCCTGGCTCAGTCGTCAGACTTTCAAAGAATATCTGGGCGGTACTTCGGGTCGTATCGACGTGCCCGTGCCGACCCTGGGGCCCATTGTCTTCGACGACGTTCACACGTTCTTCTATCTTTCCTTCATCACGCTGCTGATCACCACCATTCTGCTCAACAATATCACCCGGACCAAGCTCGGGCGGGCTTTTGTGGCCGTGCGCGACAACGATCTGGCGGCGGAACTGTTGGGCGTCAATCTTTTCGGCTACAAGCTGCGCGCCTTTTTCATCGCCGCCATGCTGGCCGGCGTGGCCGGCGCGCTCAAGGCGCATAGCCAGCGGGGCGTGGGCACCGAGTTCGGCTACGGCCTTCAGGAGTCGATTATCTTGTTGGGCATGCTGGTCGTGGGCGGTCTGGGCAGAAACATCGGGCCGTTTCTGGGCGTGGCAACCATCATTCTGCTGGAAGATGCTGCCGATTGGGTGGGGGGCGGTCTGGCCGATCTCTTTCCGGCTTATTCGGCCAATCTGCTCACTTCATTCCGCCCCATCTTCTTTGGGTTGCTTCTGATCCTGTTCCTAATCTTCGAGCCGCGGGGACTGGCCCATCGCTGGGAACTCATCAAGGCCTCGTGGCGATTGCGTCCCTTTTCACGTTAGCTTCCCATGCCGAACACTTTGCTATGCGTACTTCAACCTGAGGAGGTAACCCATGAAGAAATTGCTCTGGCTCATGCTCATTGCCGTGTTGGCCATGGGGCTGGCTGCCTGTGGCGCCGCGCCTGCGGCTGCCCCGGATCAGGCCCAGGAGGCCGCAGCGGGCGCGGAAGCGGAGGCTGCCGAGACTGCTGACGAGGCGGAGGAAGCGCCGCCAGCCGAACCGGCTGAAAGCGAAGCCGAACCCATGGCCGGCGGCATCCCCGCCATGACCGACTTCGGCGATGTCGACACAACCAATTGCGATGCCGGTTATGAAGGCGAGACCATCGTCATCTATCAGCAGGCCGGTCTTACCGGCCCCCTGGCCACGATTCTGGGCGAGGGCTTCATCAACGGCACCAAAGACGCAGTCACCCAGATTAATGCGGACGGTGGCGTCTGCGGCGCAACCCTGGAGATCCGCCTGGAGGACACCCAATACGATCCCGAGCAGGAGTTGGCCGTCTATGAGCAGTTCCGGGCCGAAGATCCGCCGCCGATTATGACCCTCTCCTACGGCAGCGGCGCCACCATCATTCTGAAGGACCGGGTCGTCGAGGACAAGATCGTCAACCTGGCCGCCGGCCTGAATGCGGA
>CAYZLP010000162.1:0-8583 GCA_964478635.1 uncultured Caldilineaceae bacterium | reverse complement strand
GTCTCGCTTGCGGACATCAGCAGCAGCGTGAAGACGCCGAGCTTTGGGACTGAGATGAGCGGACGATCTGCAGTATTGAAAATCCACCTAGAAGGTAGACCCAATTCCTTTATCCTCAAGCTCGCCATGCAGGGGCGGGCCTGGCGTGAAAAACAGAACTATGGCAAGTATGTGTTTGGGTACCTGGGCGGCGATCGCCATCCACATTTGGTCGATTCTCTTTCCCTCTGGACCTTGGGCTGCACGGTCTACAATTTCTTGGGCACCGATGGCGATCTAGCCACATTCCGGGAGCACTATTTATCGAGCGGGCAGGTGATCGAGTCAATTCTCGCGCCAATCGAGGCCTTTTTCGCAGTTATCTGGGGCCGCCACTACGATGCAAGAACAACGCTCACACAACCCCAAACCCTTTTCGAAGTATATGACACGCTCTGGAGTTATGCCCTGCGGGATCCGACGGATGCAGAGAAAGAGCAAGCTGCAAACAGGGAATTTCATGGCGTCCTGACCCAGGCACTGCGTACCTTCCAGAACGAACATCCTGATGAAATGCCCACGACCCTTAAGTTTGATTGTCCGGGAACGTTCGTCCATCCCCTCACATGGCTCGCTCAGCGCCATGAACAGAGTCTGTTGCCGCAACTGCGGCAGTGCGTGGTGCACGGGGACCTGCACGCCGACAACTTCTTCGTCGACAAATCGGGCATGGCGTGGCCCATCGATTTCGAACGTACTGGACCGAGTCATGTGTTGGCCGATTTCGTACAGCTCGAAAACGACATTCTCACCCATCTTCTGCCCGACGACGGCAAGGAACCGCTGCCCCTAGAGGATCTCTTGCATTTGACAGTTGCGCTTGTATCACCCAAAGTTCCCGGAGATGCGTTGAAGCCGCCCCCTTCCTGCCAGCACCATCCGGCGGCCATGAAGGCATTTGATGTCATTCAGGGTTTGCGGGGGACGGCAGAAAAGCTCACGCTGGTTCGAGGGTATAACGAGTATTATTGGGGACTTCTTTTCAACGCCGTTTTTGTCCTGTTCAAGCTGGACGAAGACACGCCTCAGGCACAGACGCGTAGAAAGTATGCAATGCTCCTGGCGAGCGTCATCTGTACTCGACTTGGAGCTTGGGGCAATCCGTCGGCGCAGGCCTGGTATCCAGATGATTGGCCGATCTTGCCCGCTACCGCAAAGACCGACACGCCCGAGGCTGGAGATTCCAATCCAGTCCACCCAGAGGGAGTTTTTCCCCCGGCGGACCCATATCCGCCCAAGCCGCAGGATTTGGCTCAGCTTCAGGCTGAACTCAGCAAACGGGTCGAATGGACCGAAGCATCGGCGAATGATCGTAGACGCATTTTACGGGAAATGCGTCTGCCTGATGATTTTGTCAATTATCTGGAATTAAAGGGCAACCATTTCGATAATCGCGCAGTTATCCACAGCGCCTCGCACCGTGGAGAGTTGGTCAGTTGGCCCGGAGTTACCCACTTGGGCGCGGTTGCCAAGTGGCTGCTGGACGATCCGGCCGATCTGCAACAGAGCCTCTTCCTGCAGGCCTTGATCGAGCAGTATGGCTTGATCCGAGATCCGGCAACGCGCGCAGCGCTGCACGACCGCTTCGGGGAGGTGGCGTCGGATCTGGAAGCAATCCAAGACGCTCGCGCTGAGTTCGTCGATGTCGCTTTTCTGGCTACGCTTTACGGCCTTTCGTCCGCTGTGTGTCGCATCGAAGCGGACGACCGACCGGTGGGAACGGGCTTCCTAATCGGACCGCAGCTGGTGTTGACCAATCATCATGTCGTGCCGTCGGAGGACGTGGAGCACAAGGTGGTCGCCCGCTTTCATTTCCGGCGCCGACCCGACGGCAGCCTGGACGCGGATCAACGGACCACGGCCCGCGCCGTACTGGCCCGGAGTAAGGTGGCGCAGCTTGACTTTGCCCTGCTGGAGCTATCGGATCAAGTGGCGAATATCGACCCGTTGATACCCCATCTGGAGGCGCCCGGCCATGACGAGGTCGTCTACATCATTCAACATCCGCAGGGCGAACCGCAAAAGATTGTCCTGCAAGGCAACTTCGTCACATCCATCCGTAGCCCCCGATTGGGCTATCGCGCCAACACGTTGCCCGGCTCTTCCGGCTCACCAATCTTCGACCGCCAGGGGCGGCTCGTTGGCATCCACCGTGGCGGCGGTCCCAACGGCAATGAAGGCATTCTCATGGCGGCAATCATGCCCCACATTCAGACCCATCTATAGGGAGTCCTGACGATGTATGAAATTGGACCGCAACACCCGCTAACATACCGCCAAGAACTGCTGGGCCCGCTCTTTCAAAAGCTAAAATCAGGCGAATCGGCGGTCGCGATCGGCGCCGCGAGCATGGGCAAGTCGCGGCTCCTGCACTTCATGCTGCGCCCCGATGTGCATCAGCACTATCTGGCCGAACGTGCGCCGAGAACGCTCCTGCTCTGGGCCGACTGCAATCGTCTGGTAGAAATCTCGCCGTGGGCGCTCTACGAGTTGATCTTGACCGCACTGGTGGAGGCGGCGGGCCGATCCGCCGAACTGGCCCCCGTGCAGGATCGGCTGTTCGAATTGCGGCGCGACGCCATCGTGGCGGAAAACGCGCTGCTGGCCCAGCGGAATCTCGAATTTGCCCTCCAGACCATTTGTTGGGACTACGGCTTCAGCGTCGGGATTATTCTCGACGAGTTTGACGAATGCCTTGAGACGCTGCCGGCCCAAACGTTGGCAACGCTGCGCGCCCTGCGTGACGCCAACAAGTACCGGCTCGCCTACGTCGCTTTTCTGCGCAATCTACCGGATGACATTCGCGATCCGGCAGAGTATGAGGGCTTTTATGAGATTTTTTCCCGGTCGATATTCGGGCTGGCTCCCTATCAGCACGAGGATAGCAATCGCATCCTCCAACAACTCGAAGCACGCCGCGCTCACGAATCGGCATCGTTGACCGGAACGTCGCGCCAGAGGCTACTGGAATTGAGCGGCGGGCATCCCGGCCTGCTGGTTGCGCTATTCGATGCCTTTATCGCCGCGCCGCCGGTGGGCGTCGACTGGATGGAGTGGTCAACCTCCAATCCGAAAGTGCGTGAGGAACTGCGCAAGCTCTGGCGTGGATTACGGCATGAAGAACGCCAGATGCTGACGCACGCAGCCCACGCAGCAGGAACAGATCCCCGTGCTGCGCAATCGCTGCTGCTCAAAGGTCTTCTCTGCCAAGATGCCCAGGAGAATCTCCGGTTCTTTTCGCCTTTGCTGGGCGCATACGCACGGGAGTCTTCGCCGTTGGCATCCACGCCGCTACTGGTTGATTTGACCGCTAGACTAGTCTATGTAGATGGTGCGCTGGTTGACAGCCTCACAGCCACCGAATATTCCCTGTTGGCGTATCTATATGAGCGACAGGGCGAAATATGCTCTCACGACGAAATCCTGGAACACCTTTACCAGGATGGCCAATATGACGTGGAGCTTGGTTCGGCCTCGACCTGGGTCTTGCGGCTGCGCAAGAAAATTGAGCCCGAGCCCAAAAATCCCATCTATGTCATTAACGCTCGTGGCAAAGGATACCGGTTGCTTGTGGATCCCCAATAACTGACTTTTCATCGTCATGGCATGGTCGGAATCACGCGGCCCGGCTCTCGGAAATGCAGTTCGCCAACCGATCTGGGATGATTTCTGCGGTTGTTCTCTCAAGATCGTTCGTGTATCATGCCTTTGCAGACGACGGAAATGCCGCACAGGATCTGGCGCCCACAGAGGAAAAACGACCATGCCCACGCCCTGGGAATACTTCAAACAAGCTGCAAGACTAGAAGAGCCGGACGAGATCCCGATCGCGCTCATCGTGGACAGTCCCTGGCTGCCGGGCTATGCAGATATGCATACGCTGGACTTTTTTCTGGATCGTGAGCGTTGGTACGAGGTGCATCGCAACCTGCTGGATCGCTTCCCGGACGTGGTGTGGATTCCCGGCTTCTGGGTCGAATATGGCATGGCTGCAGAGCCGTCCGCCTTCGGCTGCCGAATTCATTTCCACCCGGACCGCCCCCCGTCCATGACACCGCTCGTGACCGATCCGCACTTTTGGGCCGCTGTTCCGGCGCCCAATGTCTACGAAGACGGCTTCATGCCCCTGGAACTGCGCTGGCTTCAGTGGACTGACCAGCGGCTGCGGGCCGAGGGGCTGGGCATAAAAATGGTGGCAGCCCGAGGCCCTCTGGTGACGGCTAGCTGGGTCATGGGGGTGAGCGATCTCATGACGGGCCTCATCACCCATCCCAAAGAGATCCACCAGTTTCTCGACACGGTGACCGAGACGATCATCCGCTGGCTCCGCGCACAGCTAGAGCAGGTGCAGGAGCCCGAGGGCATTTTTCTCCTGGACGACATCGCCGGAATGATGTCGCTGGAACACTACGAGGAATTCGCCCATCCGCGCCTGCGCCGGATCTTCGATGAATACGACGGTCTGCTCAAGATCTATCACAACGACATGCCCTGTGGTCATCTCTTTGAACGCATGGCCGACGCCAATTTCGATGTCTTCAACTTCACCCACGAAGTGGATATCGCCGCAGCCAAGGCCAAAATGGGCCACCGCGTCGCCCTCATGGGCAACGTACCGCCCCTGAACGTGGGCGTGCGCGAGACGCCTGAAGTCGTCGCCCGGTATGCCAAGGAGTGCCTGGACAAAGCCGGCCCCGGCGGCGGCATGATCCTGTCGGTTGGCGGCGGGGTCTCCCCAGACATGCCGGCGGAGAATATTGATGCCCTGGTCAAGGCCGCCCGCGATTGGACGCCGCCGACACCAGAGGAGCATCAGGCGCTGTTGGCCTCCGTACAGACTCACGCAACCCAGGGGCCAAAGCGCACGCGCAGACGCAGACGGTAATCAGAATCCACATCCACGCCGCACCGCGCTGCCGGGCGGTGCGGCGCTTCATCCTTCCACCCACGGTAAAGGCTGTTCCAAGCAATGGATCCCCCGCAAACGTCCCCGGCACGGTCCAGGCTCACTCTGGCAACGAAAAATCGCGTCGACCGTGCCGGGGACGTTGTTTCCGGGGATGGCCCAAAGTCCCCGCTACGGAGGTCATGCCGGCGCGCAAAGCGGAGAAATGTCACAGTAAAACAAGGTCTCGTCCGCCATAATGGCAGTATACTCAAAATCATTCGGCATTGAATGATTTTCAGAAGTGCGCCTGTGCCATACCTTCATGGCCGTCAGCGTTGACAATGCATTTCTACGCAGCTGTAGCGCCAGACTATCGAATTAGATAACGATTTGGCAGGCCTCTGGCTCCACCCGTTCGCTCGAGGGCATCTATCCGCAGCATCAATCAGCACAAACCTAGTACACTGCGGCGGAGATGCTTCGACTGAGCTCAGCACCTGTACCACGGCGGAAGTACCACGGCGGAAACAGGGCACGTCTGCCTCTGGTAGAAACCCATCGACTTATTTCCGCCGGGATTCCCTAGAGAGTGGCCTGTGCAACGGTCGAGTACGGTTATGAGTAGGATGATATTATGGAAACTTTTAAAATAGATCTAAATGAACTGTCGCAGTTGCCCGACACGCTGACCCTCCTATGCGAGCTCGTTGCTTGGCTGCGGCCGGACGATCCAAACGAAATCCAACCCGTCGAAGAAAAGATCCGATATTTGGCCGATGAAATGGAGGCGAACCCTGAACAGGCCGCCGTCATTCGTGAGAATGTGGGGCAGTTCGTGGTGAAACTGCGCTTTCTCCCCCTCTACAGCGACACCGGCATTTTGCCCCGCCGCTCCTTTACGTCGGAGCTGTGGCGACGGGCATACAACAAATACATGCCCCAACCTACGGTTATCTTTAGCGCCAAGAATCTGGTGGAGCAGGTCTTCAACCATCCCGACGATCCGATTTGGGTGCAGGCGCTCCCCGATGAGGCATGGATGCAGCTCTACGGCGCCTTCTTTCTCGGCGAATCGCGCCAGGAAGTCAAGATCCACCTGCTCGACGAGGCGCTCTATGCCTTGGAAATGCTGTCGATTTGGCTCGCGGCCGAGGAGATGGAAGATGAACTGCTGCGGCTGGATCCGTCGATCGTAGACCATGATTCCAACTTCATCGCCCAAGAACGGGAAATCAGCCATTTCGTCGCGGCCTATCGCGCTCGCCTGAACCCGGTTGCAGCAACCCCGGTTACCGGTCCGGCAAAAACAGTACACGATGACCCGGATGCGGCCCACGCTTGGGTCATGCTCGAACAGTGTGCGGCGCAAGTCAAGCATTTTCGGCAATTGGCTGAACGCAAGGGCAGCGATATTCGCTTGACCTATCTTCTAGAACGTTTGGAGCAGATCCTGCGGCGCATCTGCGATCTACTGGCCATTCTGGATGCAGACGACATGCAAGTCGTAGAGCAGAAGAGCCTGGCCCTCTTCCGCCAGCTGGTGGCCCAGCAAAGCAAAGAGCGCAGCATCATCAGCCTCTTCCGCCAAACCAGCTACCTACTGGCTAGAAGCGTCACCAATCATGCCAGCGATACCGGCGAGCATTACGTCACCGAAGGCCGTCGCGAATATTTCCAAATGCTGGGACGGGGATTGGGCGCCGGTGTGTTTATTGCGATCATGGCCCTGATCAAAATTCAGATTGTTGCGCTGGATCTGCCGATGGGATGGACCACTTTGTGGGTCAGTCTCAACTACGGGCTGGGTTTTGTGATCATTCACATGTTCCATTTTACCGTTGCGACCAAACAGCCGGCCATGACGGCCGCCTATCTCGCCGAGCGGCTGGAGCATGCCCACAACGGCCAGGCCGACAGGCATGACATTGCCCAGCTGATGGTCAACGTTGGCCGTTCCCAGTTTGCCGCAATCCTGGGCAACGTGGCCGCGGCCCTACCAGTCGCACTGCTCATCGGCATGGCCGTGAACAGCTTGACGGGCAGCGGGGTCATGAAGATGGACAAAGCCGTCGAATTGATGCAGGGACAGAATCCCTTTACCAGCCTGGCGCTCTTCTATGCCGCGATTGCCGGCGTCTGGCTCTTCGTCGCCGGGCTTGTGGCCGGCTATTACGACAACCGCTGTCTCTACCTGGACCTGCCGGCGCGCATTCGGCAGCACCCCCTGCTCCAGCGCTTCATGCCGGACGAGGCGCGTAACCGCTTTGCAGACTATATTGGTGAGAACTACGGTGCGCTCTACGGCAATTTCTTTTTCGGCGTCATGCTCGGTGTGACGGGTTATGTGGGCTATCTTCTCCACCTGCCGCTCGACATCCGCCACGTTGCCTTCTCCGTGGCCAATGTGGGCTATTCATCGACGGTCACACAACCCAGTTTCTGGGTCTTTGCCGAATTTGTTCTCTTTGCCCTGCTCATCGGCGTTGTCAATCTCTCGGTCAGCTTCTTCCTAGCCCTGAAGGTCGCCATGCGCTCACGCGGCATCCGTCTGGGCAGCGTCCGGGGCATCGCGCAGGCCTTCTGGCAGGAAGTCAGCGGCCGGCCCTGGTCGGTCATCCTCCCACCGGCGACCAATCCGGACGGCAAGCAGCAGCATGCTCATTCATAGCGGGCGTTCTTCCAGGGTTGGCTAGCCCGTCATGACCGTCCAAACAAGGCCGGCCAATTTGCCATAACCCGGATCGGCCTGAAAGTCGGCATATTTGCGCCCGAACTCGTCAAATTTGGAGAAGTCGGGTGCGTTGATGTCGGGCGATTGCACAAATGGTCCGCGCACAACCGACTTCACCGGGTTCTCGAACATTAGCAGATTGTTGACGAACCCGGCGCCGGACTGAATGTCATGGATCTCCTGACCCGGCGCGCTGCCCCAGGGCGCAGTAGTCAGCGCAAAGCCCAACCCAGCGAAAAGGTTGATCGAAACCGTGCCGTAGTCAAGATCGGCAATGGCGGCATCGATCGCAGCGGCGATGGCGGGATCCTGCAGGCTCTTCGGATGGATCACGATCTTGGCCACCAATGTTCCCCATACGCTTTCGTTCGCAAACCGCACGGCCTCAGCGATGAATTCCGCCGTCCCGTCCACGTCGAGTGTGGTCTCCGACATCAAGCCGCAGAACGGTTCGGTGTGGAAGGCTGGGTGATCTACATCGTCCGGGTTGACGTCCGCAACATATGTCCATGGGAGCGCCCCTTCACCCGGTTCGCCGAGTTGCGAGGCGGAGGGGTGGGCTTCGAGAAAACTGGCATGGAGCGCCTCAGCATTCGGGTAATAGGCAGGGCGCGTTGGCGTCGCTGCCAATGCCTCACGAATGGCCTGATTCAAGGCATCTCGCTGCGCCCACTGTCGCTGCTGAATGATCAGGCGGGGGGTGAGACAATTGAATCCGGCATTGATGGTCAACCAGGAAGCCAACTTGGCGCCTTGCTGTCTGATCTCCTTCTCCGTCCATGGGCCCGGAACGACGATAACGGGCGAAATGTTGCCCAGTTCTGCCGTGATCGGCTTGTTCAACACGGGCGTCCGGGCAGCCCTGTTGCGAGCACCCTCTTCACCCGGGCCAAAGACGACGGCGTTAAATGTTCCGTCTGAACCG
>CAYZLP010000161.1:0-8650 GCA_964478635.1 uncultured Caldilineaceae bacterium | reverse complement strand
ACCAGAATCTTGCCGTTCCGGCCCATCGCGTTCAGGACAATCTCCCGCCCCTCATCCAGCGTTGCGGCCAGCGGCCGGTGGTCCCGGTCCCCATAGGTTGACTCCAGGAACACCAGATCGGCCCGCTGAAATGTCTCGGCGTCGCGCAGCCAGACCATGCCGGCCGGTCCCAGATCGCCGGAGAAGATGACAACTTTACGCTGCCCGCCCTCTTCCACTGCCATCTCGATGCTGGTGGAGCCGAGCATGTGGCCAGAGTCCACATAGCGGACTGAGACGTCGGCGGCGACGGGTATTGGCTGATGGTAAGGCGCAACCTGCATCAATCGCAATACCGCGTCGGCATCATCTGCGGTGTAGAGCGGTTGCACCGCTTCACGGTTCTGACGTCGACGCTTGCGATTCTCCCGCTCGGCATCCGATTCCTGGATCTTGGCCGAGTCCAGCAAGATCAGCTCGGCCATATCGATGGTGGCATCGGTGGCGTAGACTGGGCCTGTGTAGCCGTGCCGGGTCAGCAAGGGCAGACGACCCGTATGATCCAGGTGCGCGTGGGTGACCAGGACGGCGTCAAGCCGCGCCGGGTCCAGTCCTTCGGGCAGCACGTTTCTTTGCTCCAGGGCTTGGCTGCCCTGAAACATGCCGAAATCGACCAGCACGCGGGCCCGGTCGGTCTCCACGAGGTAGGCGGAACCGGTTACAACGCCGGCGGCGCCGTGTAGCGTCACCTTCATAACACTTCCCTTCTCATCCTAGTGCAGTGCGGCGCAAATGCTTCGACGGTGCTCAGCACCAGTACCACGGCGGAACTTCGGCATTGCTACCGCTGGGAGAAACTGTATGTTCATCTCCGCCGGAATTTACCAGAGTTTTTCATGCGGTTTGTCTGGGCAGCCAGTGTAGCACAGGAATCCAGCTTCGCGGCAAAATCAATACGTGGGTTCCGGTGCAGGTCTGCTATACTACGGGTTCGCTTCAAGAGACGTCATGTGAACTTCGTACATATGTCAAGCAACCTGATTGCCATGCAAACCCGGCGCAAGCTGATCGGTACGCTCTTCACGGCCGAGAGCCTCTTTGCCGCGGCCCAGATTGCCGCATTTACGCTCATGCCGGTGATTGCCGCCGAACTCTCCGGCCGCGATAGTCTGGCCGGCTTTCCGACGACGGCCATGCTCCTTGGTCAGGCCGGAGCAGCATATCTCATCGGCTCGTTCATGGATCGGGCGGGACGCAGAAGCGGTTTGACCATCGGCTATCTGGCTGCCACCATCGGCGCGCTGCTGGCAGCTGCGGCCATCAGCTGGGGTAGCTTCATTGCCTTCTGCCTCGGCGCTGCCATGATCGGCATAGGGCGAGGCGCAGGTCTTCAAGCCCGCTTCGCCGCGGCCGAAATTCAGCCGCCGGATCATCAGGCCCGGGCCATCGGCGTCATCGTCTTCGCCGGCACCATCGGCGCGGTCGTCGGCCCCCTGCTGGTGGCGCCTTCCCAGCAGTGGGCCCAGGCGTTTGGCTTCAGCTATCGCACGGGTCCCTATTTGATTGCCATGCTTCTGCTCTACGGCGCCGTCATGCTGACGTTTGCCCTCCTGCGCCCCGATCCCATGACCGTGGCCCGCGAGACCCTTGACGCGTCCTTCACGACTACGGCGGCGGGAACATCAACCGAGCGCTCGCTCCGGGCCATCTTTTCCTCGGCGCCGGTGCGCCTGGCCCTGGCCGCCATGCTGGTGGGCCAGCTGGTCATGGTGCTCGTCATGGTCATCACGCCCCTGCACATGACGCGCGCGAGCTACACCGATGCGCAAATATCCCTGGTCATGACGGGCCACACGTTGGGCATGTTTGGCCTGGCTGCGCTGACCGGCTGGCTGATCGACCGGGTGGGGCGCACCATGATGATCGGTGCCGGTGCGGTCGTACTGGCCGTGGCCAGCGTCATGGCGCCCATCAACTTCGGCCTGATCTGGCTGATTGCGGCCCTCTTCTTGCTGGGGCTGGGTTGGAATTTCTGCTTCATTGCCGGCTCTTCTCTCCTGGCGGCCATGCTGGATGCGGGCGAACGGGGCCACGCCCAGGGGGCAAACGATATGCTGGTGGCCCTGGCGGCCGGGATCGGCAGCGCCAGCACGGGCGTACTCTTTGGCATAGGCGGCATCACGCTGATTGCCGGGTTGGGTGTGGCCATTGCCAGCGGACTTGTTCTGATGACGCTCCGCTTCGGGCGCGAAATCGCGGTTGCGGCCTCGGGAGCGGACTAATTATTGGAACTGCGCTGTTGACGCAGACTTCGACAAGCTCAGCCAGCGTCAACAGCGCAACGCCTACAAACAATCGGATAGGGTGTGTTCAAAACCAGTTGAGCAGATCGCGTAGGCTGAGCATGTCGAAGCCGGATTGACCCGCCTACGCCTTCGACATGCTCAGCTGCGGCTAGCCGAGCAGTCAACTCATTTTGAAGAAACCCAATCGGACAAGAGTATGAGACGATGAGCGATGAATCACGCAACGTCATCACGGCGCTAAAATATCAAAAAAAGAACAAAGAGCGGGTCAATGTCTATCTGGATGGCGAGTATGCCTTTGCCGTGACGGAGTTGGTCGCGGCCGGTCTCCGCAAGGGTCAACAGTTGAGCCCGGACGAAATCACCCGGCTACAGGACGACGACACGCGCAACAAAGCCTACAATCTCGCCTTGCGCTATTTGGGCTACCGGCCCCGCAGCCGCCAGGAAGTGGAACAGCACCTGCAGCGCAAAGGATATGATCCGGACGTCGTGCAGGAAGTCATCACCAAGCTGGAAACGCGTACCTATCTGGACGATCGGGCATTTGCCTTGTACTGGGCAGAGAATCGTTCCCAATTTCGCCAAAAAGGCGTGCGTGCGCTCCGCTATGAATTACGCCAAAAAGGCATCGACAGCGCCATTATCGACGAGGTGACCGCAGAGATGAACGAAGAACAACTGGCCTGGGCCGCGGTCCAGGGCAAGCTGACCGGCTGGCAGGGCCTGGACCGCATGGGGTTCGAAAAGAAGGTCATGGGCTATCTGAGCCGACGCGGCTTCAGCTACGCCGTCGCCCGCACCACCAGCGACCGCGCCTGGCACGCGCTGGGCGGGGCGGATGATATTGTCGATTTGTTTGATGCGTAAGGGCTAAAAGATCGCGCGCCAGTCAGGATAGGCCGGATCGGGCAAGAGATCGCGTCGCAGCAGGGCGACGTCGTAGATGGCTGGCGGGGCGTCTTGCGCCGGCGCCTGGGGGGGCAGGGGCAGATTGAGGCGGCGGCAGGCTTCTGTGTAGAACTCGGCACGGGTCGGGCAGGGCGGGGTCACGGCGAGATAACAGGGCGCGACCGTCCCCCTTCTGAGGGCCGCACCAATGGCGGACGCGGCATCCTCGTAGTGGATCAATGGTAGAACCTTATTCGGCACGATGGGCGCTCGAGTTGTGCCGCGCCGGCGTAAGGCGGCAAAAGGACCCCGCGATTCGTCATAGAGTCCGCCCATGCGCAAGATCACGCCCTGCTCACCGGCCCAGGCGGCAAAGGCTTCCTCAACCTGTGCGATGCTGTGGGCACGTGCCTCGTCTCCCGACCGCGTCTGTTCATTCAGTCGGTCACCCTGACTACCATAGTAACCCGTTGTGCTGATCAGCACCGCACGGGCCGGCGGCGCAAGACGCTGCAAACGGGCAATCGCCGCGCCCTGCGCTTCATGTCCGGGCAAGGAAAGCAGGAGACAGACCGGCCCTGCCAAACCGCCGGCCAACAATTCCAAGGGATCGCCAACGGCGGGCTCAATGCCTGCCTGGCGTAACGTTGCATGCCGCGACGTCGTGCGCGTAAAGCCGTAGACCGGCCCGGCCCAGCCCGCACCCACCCGACTGCCCAGTCCACCGGCTCCCCAGATGACAAGATGCTCGTCTTCCTCTGCTATTTTTTCCATTAGTCGTCCGTTTGCGCTTTCAAACACAAATCAAACATTTGCCGACTTGACAGCCGTGACGCACTGCGTTATACTAGGGCCATAACGCGCTGCGTCACAGCGCTTGATTCGTCAATATGCATTGTGCAACACTGAGTACGGCCAGGCCGTCAGTATAATGCGAGAAGCAGAAGGAGCTAAAATGAACGTCAATATCAATCTCCGCAACGTGCAGGAGCAGGTCGGCGAAAACAGCGAGCAGGTCCGCAAGTATGCGCACAAGGCCGCCCTCGCCTATGCCGGTCTGTGGGCCATGGCCTACGATTCGGCCAAATCCGGTTTCGACGGCAGCAAGGAAATGCTCGAAAAAGCTGAGAAGCGGGGCGAGGAAGTCGAACAGGAATTCAACAAGCAGTACCACAAGTACTACGACCAGGCCATGGGCGAGTTCAAGAAGCTGCAGGAGCGCTATGGCGAGAACCTGAACCTGGACGAGGTCAGCAAGTATTACGATCAGGCCATGGAAGAGGCCAAGAAGCTCCAGGAGCGCTACGCCGGCAACCTGGATCTGGACGAGGTCAGCAAAACCGTCTCCAAGACGGTTGGCGACAACACCAAGTTGGTGCAGGAGAATCTGGCCAAGGCCTTGAGCATGGTCGGCATCACGGGCAAGGGTGAGGACATCCGGGAAACCGTGATCGAGGTCACCGCGACGGTGGAAGAGACGCTGAAAGCTCCCGTCAAGGACTATGACGACTTGACCGCCAAGGATCTCATTGCCCAGTTCGAAGGCATGAGCAAGCGCAAGCTGGCCATGATTCGCGAATACGAAGTCGCGACCAAGAACCGGGTGACGGTCCTGCGTGAACTCGACGAACGCCTGGGCGAGGCCGTCGAGGCCTAAGCAAGCGGCATTACGGACAACAGGCGTCATGCGCGTAAATAGAAGTCAGACTTTTTGAAAAAGTCTGACTTCTTGCACGGTTGCGTGACCTTCATGGTAAAATGAAAGAGCGGGGTGCAGTTTCTCACTGCACCCCGCTCTTTCATTTTACCATTTTCCGCGTCACCTCACGCGATGGGATCGGCGCCGATCATGAGGCTGATGATTTCGTCAGAGGTCGTCTCGCTGATCATCCGCTCGCCCACCTTCTTGCCCCGGCGCATGACAATGGCCCGATCGGCCACCGCGAAGACGTCCTGCAGATTGTGGCTGATGATAATGACCGGCACCTCCCGTTCACGCAGGGTGCGCACCAGTTCCAGCACCTTGCGCTGCTCGGGCACGGCCAGGGCCGCAGTGGGCTCGTCCATGATGACGAGCTGGGCGTTCCAGTAGACGGCCCGGGCAATGGCCACGGCCTGACGCTGACCGCCCGACATCTCCCGAATGGGCCGGGTGAGGCCGGGAATGTGGATGTCGAGTTGATCCAGAACCTTTTCCGACTCGCTCAGCATCAATTTACGGTCTACTTGTTTGAAGATGCCCAGCATGCTGCGCAGCGGCTCTCTACCCAAAAAAATATTGATCGGTGCGTCCAGGTTCTCACACAGCGCGAGATCCTGATAGATGGTTTCAATCCCCATCTGGCGGGCTTCCAGAGGCGAAGCGAGGGTGATTTCCCGTTCCCCCAGATACACGTGTCCCTCATCCGGGCGATAGACGCCGGAAATCATCTTGATCAGCGTGGACTTGCCGGCGCCGTTGTCGCCGACCAGGCCAACCACTTCCCCACCGTATAGCTCCAGGCTGACGTCATCCACCGCGGTCAAGCCGCCAAAACGCTTGGTGAGATGTTCCGCGCGCAGGGCAGGCTTCTTCTGCTTGATTGCAGGATTCATGTCAGTAGCCTCCTAACCCCGAGAGACGCGTTCACGCGCCTGGTCGATGAGTACGGCCAGAATGATCACTACGCCCACCGCGATGAACTGCCAGAAGGGATTGACGGCCAGAATGACCAGACCGTTGGCCAACACCGCGATAATCAGGGCGCCAATGAGGGTTCCCACCATGGTGCCGGCGCCGCCGAAAAGTGAGGCGCCGCCGATGACGACGGCGGCAATCGAGTCAAGCAAGAGCGCCTCCCCGGCATTGGCCGCCCCGTTGGTGAAGCGCGTGTTGTAGATGAGCCCCGCGAAGGCAGCAAAAAGAGCAGCGATAACATAAATCATAGTCAGTTGGCGGGTCACAGGAATGCCGGCCCGCAGCGCTGCCTCTTTGTTGCCGCCGATGGCGTACGTGTGCAGCCCGAACTTCGTGCGCGACAGGAGGAGGTGCGCGCCGATAATCAACACGATCATGATAATCACGACAAAGGGCATGAATCCCTGTAACTCGCGCATCTGCGCCCGCTCAATGCCGGCTGGCGGTGCAAGAAATGACCAACCGAACGCAGGATGGAAGTAGGCCAAATAACCGTTGCCCAAGCGCCCCAGTTCCCGAATCTGAATTGGGACAGGCATACCGCCAGACAAGAGGAATCCTACGCCGCGTGCAATGCCAAACATGCCCAAGGTGGCGATGAAGGGCGGTACGTCAAGTTTGGCAATGAGCAAGCCATTGACGAGACCAGCGATCACGGCCGCAAGAATCCCGACGAGTGAGCCGGCTAGAACCAGCAACCAGAGCGGCGTCTCAGGGGCCATACTGGTTATCACCAACGCCGACACGACTGAGACCATCCCCATGACGTAACCGGTGGACAGGTCGATGCCGGCTGCAATAATCACGAAGGTCTGGCCGAAAGCCAGAATCGCGAGAATTGACATGTTGGCGAGGATATTTTGAAAATTGGTCAGGCTCAGGAAGCCTTCACCGGTAATGGAGAAGAAAACAATCAATACGGCCAGAAAGATCCAGGCCCAAACTGCACCGAGGATTTCGAGCCAGCTGCGAGAACCGGTCGAACTCCGTCCTTCCGATTCCATTTCTGCGGTTGTCATATTGCCAATCCGTAATCGGGCGCCGTCAATGGATCAGCCCAGAGATAACCCGGGGCGCGAATGACGGCGGAGAAAAGAGATTGATAGCCGTAGAGTAAGACAGGAGCATGCTGCACCAATGAGCATGAACGACCGTAAAGGGTCCGGGAGTAGGGCTACTCCCGGACCCTTCATTACCAGAATGCCCTCAGGCGAGCCGCCGGCGCCAGTTAGTTGCTGCTGTAAATGGCGTTCTGTGCTTCTTCCGTATCGACATTGTCACGGGTGATGATCACGTACCCAGTTGGCCACCGGGCAGGAATCTCATCCTCCCGACCGTCTAGCGCCATGAGCGAGTACTCAACACATTTTTGCCCCATTTCGAAAGGAAGCTGGGCGATCACGATGTCGACAACTTCGTTGCGGAGATCCTCGATGGCGGCTTCCGGCGCATCGAAATTGGCTACTCGGACAACACCGGCCAGACCTGCGTTGCGCACTGCTTGCGCGGCGCCCTGGGCGCTGAACAGGTTGGTGCCAAACACTGCACTCAGGTCAGGTTCACGCTGCAGAAGGGCAGAGGTCTGCTCGGCAGCCGTGGCCGCGCTGTTGCCGTTGTAGTCGACGCCAACAAGCTCAACCGCGCCATTCGTCGCGTCAATCGCTTCGATGCAGCCTTGCTCGCGCTGATCCGTGGTGCTAATTCCGGGATTTACGTTCTGGATGTAGATTTTGCCCTCGCCACCGATGGACTCGATAATCGATTCGCAGGCAATGCGACCACCCTCAACATTGTCGGAACCAACGTACGAGAGCGGGAACGTAATCGGACCGTTTTCGTAATCGCCGTCGCCGATAAATGTGTCTACAGATATGATCGGGATACCGGCATCATTGGCGCGCTGCATGGGTTCGACCATGGCCTGCACATCTGTGGCGGCGATGCAGATGGCATCTACGCCCCGGGCAACCATGGCGTCCAGAATCGGCGTCTGCTGGACCGGATCAAACTGGGAAGGACCGTCGGCAACGGCGTTGACGCCGGCCGCTTCGGCCGCTTCACGCAGACCGCGTTCCATGGTAATGTAGAAGCCGTCGCCGGCCACGCCGTAGACCAGGGCAATGGTCGGCGCATCGCCTTCAGCAGCCGCCTCGCCTTCGCCTTCTTCCGCGGGCGCTTCGGTAGCGGCAGCTTCTTCAGCGGCACCGGTGTCGGCCGGCACGGCAACCGGCGCGGCACAGGCGCTCAGCACCAGCGCCAACACCGCCACCAAACCAAGGATCAGGTAGGGCATCAAAGAGTGACGTTTGACAAGCACGGGACATCCTCCTTACTGAATGTGGAATTGGGAACAACTCATCAATCTGGATTGGGGAGTTCGTCTTCCGGATGGTGAGACGCTCTAAGATATAACACGATTAGAATTTGTTGTCAATCGCTTTCGAAAAGCGGTAATCGCACGCCAAGCCAGACTTACGCAACGAAAGTAAACCCATTTGAACCACCAAACATTTTTCAGAGACAGCCACTGTACTTTCTGCGGAGCGCCTTTCATGGCAGACGCGGCGTGGCCGCGTACGTGCCCGCGCTGTGCCAATGTCAGCTACCGCAACCCGCTGCCGGTAGCAGTCGTCCTCATCCCCGTTGTCGAAGCAACCGGGACCGGCGTGCTGGCTATCCGCCGCGCGGTTGCGCCCCGGGCCGGTTGGTATGCCCTGCCCGGCGGCTTTGTCGAAACGGGCGAAAGCTGGCAAGAGGCCGCGGCCCGCGAAGTTCAGGAAGAAGCCGGCGTGATCAT
>CAYZLP010000160.1:0-8653 GCA_964478635.1 uncultured Caldilineaceae bacterium | reverse complement strand
CGAGGAGTTGCTCTGCTTGAGCCAAATAGACGCCATCAAGGAAATAATCCGACGACCTGCCTTTTTGGATCCAGTCGTTCAACCTCAGTTCAAAGCGCCGCCGCTGTTGGAGCAGCTCGCGTTCTGCCTGAATCGCTGCGCTCAAACGATCCCAATTCTGTATTAGCGACTCGTGAATAATGTCGACCGTCTCCGCCTCTTGACCGCTGCCGTCCAACTCTTTCTCATCGGTGACCAGCAGACGACTCGCCGCCAACTCGTGAATCAGGGCTTCGGTCTCGGCATTGCCTTTGGCGACATCGGTCAGACGTCGGGTGCGCCGCACGTCCCGGCGCACGTCCTCGTCAAAGGAGACCTCGACCAGAGCCAAGAAGAGGTCCAGCATGAGCGCTTGTTGGGCCTGGCTGCGGGGCGTCTTGCTTCCGTCCGCCTCACGCTTGAAGTGGTAGATCTCATCCGCCCGCTTGCGGATGGCGTCGGTCAGGCTTTCATAGCAGTCCGCCGTCAAAAAGCCGCCGCGCCAGATATCCTCCAGCGTTACCTGGAGAAGGGGCAGGTAGGCGGCATCTTCGGCCGCGTCCTTGGCCAGCCGGTTGAGGAGCGCGGTTTGAGAGCGCTTGCCCGCGTCGGGGTGGACGGCCTGGAGGGGCTTCTGGATGGCGGCCTTGAGTTCGTCATCGGTCATCACCCGCAGGTCGATGCCCTCTTTGGCCGCGTTGTAGAGCGCCGCGTGGGGAAAGAGATCGGGCAAGTAGTCGGCGCGCATGGTGGCGATGATGTGCAACCAGCTCGTCTTGAAGGGCGGCAGATTGCCCAGCATCTCAAAAAAGGCCGTGCGCTGAGATCCCTCCGATTGGCTGAGCAGTTCTTCGAACTGGTCGATAATGAGCAGAGAAACCTGATTGGGGTCGGCCGACTCCACCGGCACACGCAACTGATAGTCGGCTGCGGGCGCAAAGACGCCGTCCAGAGGCAACGCAAGTGCATGCATGGCCCGGGCCAGCTCGGCCAAGGGCTGTTCACCGGGACGCATGACGGTCATCTTCACGTCAAAGCCCTGGTTCTGGTAGAACGCTTCCAACGCCGGCAGCAGCCCGGCCTGGGCGAAGGAAGACTTGCCGCTGCCGCTAGCGCCGGTGATGAAAAGGAGGGGACGTTCCGCTCCGGCTTTGGTTAGCATGGTAATGGCGCGTGCGATGTCCGCCTCGCGTCCGGCGTAGCGGGCCCGCTCGGCATAGGTGTAGGCTTTGAGGCCGAGGTAAGGGTTGCTCAGGCCGCGGACGTCGTAGGCGGTGTCGCCGGTGTAGTAGTCGCCGCCAATATTCGTTTGTGTGTCGACGCGTTGATAGCGTTGGTCAAATGTAGAACGAGGATCAGTATCAGTATCAGCCATGCGCTCTCCATGGTCATCGAATCGATAATCAGTTTCGGTAAGCTGCAATTAATAACCTATCCGGAAATTACGGCCGGCGCTCCCTGCCACTAGGGAAGACACGTCCATTGACTGAATTTACGGATAGGTCGTAAGACCAATTCGACTAGTATAGGACGGCGTAATTGCTTCGATGGTGCTCAGCACCAGTACCATGGCGGGAATTCGGCACTGCTACCTCTGGTAGAAACTGTAGGTTCATGTCCGCCGAGATTTACGAGAAGATCTTTTCCGCCATCTGAACTGCGTCTACAACGGCGGTTGCCAGCTCGGTTGCTGCCGAGGCGCTTGCGATGACTGCGCCAGCGGTCTTCAGGTGATCCACAATCGTGGCCCCATCGGCATCCGGTTTCTCGGCCTGCAAAATGGCTTTCTTTACCTGGTAGTCGGCATCGGTCGCCAGATCGGCGCCGAGCGTCCCTTCGGCTTGGGCGCGCGCAATCTCCTTGATGAGCTTCCTCAGTTCAGCCACGGCCCCTTCACGATCCTGGGCCACGCCAGGGTTGTAGTCACCGGCGATGTTGTATTGTGTCTCGACTTGCTGGTATTTTTGGTCATAGGTTGTCTGGGTTGCTCTGGAATTCGGACCCACTGCCGTGGGCCCACTATTCATCTGCCCGCCTTTTCCTACAATGATGCCCTGATTCGACGATTGTTTGCTCATTCGGGTCTCCCTCTCGGCTGATTGCAGCCATCAATTTTGCTCTGCCGTAGCCTCGGCCGCCGCTCCCACCGCCACGGATCCAGCTTTGAGTTGTCCACCCTGTACGACGACCCCTTCGTTGAGAATGATCTCTTGCTGGTCTCGGATGTCAGATGTGTCGATATTGTGCGCCTGCAAGAATGCAATGATTCCTTCGATCACCTGCTTTTCAACGACCTTAATGATCATCTGATGATCCATGCCTTGAAAGTATTGTTCATAATTCATCGTGCTGACCGATGTGCGGAGACTCGACTGCACTCCGTAATCATGGGTCCTGTCTTTGACTGCTGCTTCGTTCTTTTCGCGCTCCTTTTTGCCTGACCAGTCAATCTCTACTAGGGTTCCCATCCAGCGAAATAAAGTTGCGGTGACGGCGAATGGCATGAAGATCGGACCAAGCAGGATGCTCTGCAACATCAGTCTCAAAGTGCTGCCCTGGTTAGTTGTGGGTTCGCTAACCCTGTAGCGAGAGCTCAATGGCGTCAAGACGAAGCGATTGGCTTCTACAACGAGATACTTGCCTCGTAGGGAGGCTCGCAGAATGAACGAAACCACCAAATCATTGCCCCATTCGTAGACTTGCAGCCAATGGAAGCGTCGTGCCAAATGAGGCATCTTGTGGAGGACATCTTGCGCAGCGTCTTCCCGAATTTCGAGATTCGGCACGGACCAAACTCTGGGCAGCAATTTTGGCTCGTGGCGCACGTCCAGACCGTTCACAAAAATGACTTCTTGACTGACTTGAGCAGTAAATCCGGATTTTTCGACTTGCCGTTCTATGTAGGAATAGACATCTTCGAGCGTGAAATCTGGAATATCCTGATCCGGACCATCCCTGGCCGGTCGCTGACTGTCAATCATCACCTCCCACTTACCGAGAGGAAGGCCGCCACCCACAAACGGAAGAAAGCCACTGTAGGTTACGACATTTTGCTTAGGCGACGGCAGCTGGCGAACCGGTATGTCTAGCACGTAGGCCGCACGCAGCAACTTCTCTAGCTCTTCGCTGCCGGCTTTACCCTGGTATGCCAGCGGCAGAAATTTATTGCGTACCTCGTATCGTTGCTGGAAGTACAGAACGGCCGCCGGTAAAAGGCTCAACACCACGGCCAAACCCAGCCACGCTTCGTCTTGACTTATGAACATCAGGACGGCGAAAATCGCGATCCCAATCAACAGGGCGAGAACATAACGTGCAGAATAATTCCGCTCGCGAGCGTTTAGAAGGTAGCTTAGGCGGGCCAGTCGACCGAAGTCAATGCCCAACTCCGGCGCCATGGCCTTCCGTTCGGCTTCCACCATATTGATGATACGGTTGCGCAAATCTTTGTCGTCTATGAGATTGACGATTAGATCTCGATTGACTCGGCTATTTGCCGGGTCAGTTGTAGGCATAGTATAGGGATGTCCTGAGGAACTCCTGCTCTGGTTGGCCGGAAAGTAGTCGTCCTGGCGCACAACTAACCAATAGGCGAACGCAGTCGCCAGAACACCCAGTAGCATGTAGGCATGATGGAATATGTCATAGAACAGCCATCTGACTTCTTCAAAGTCGGCCCAGAACAGCGCAGCCATCATCCCGTTCAATGCAGGAAGTGCCGGCAAATGGTAATAGACTTTGCTCAGAATCGGGTCAGCAACCCAGGTGCTCACGCCAACCCAAATCAACAAGTAAAGCGCAGCAATGACGGGCAGAGATCTATGCGCGAAGTGCGTGAAGACTATGCGCGTTATCAGCGTATAAATGGTGGCTCCGGCCCACATTCCGATGAGAAGGCCGAGCAAGCGCCTGACCTGTGCGGTGTAGAACTGCACAGCGTAGGGTTCCGCAAGGAAGCCTAGCAACAATACGCCTAGCGACAATATAGCAACGCCGACAACAACTGTGTAACTGTCGTTCTGAGATTTCTTCACGGATCATGCCTCTGAATGCAATCGTATAGACTAGGATGGCGCCTCAGTCAGACCGCGCACACGTTCACGCAGCGTTTGGCGAACCGAAGCGCTCGCATTGGCGCCGACAGCCAAGGACTGCGTTTCGAGTTCCCCGCCCTTGACGATGACGCCCCTGTTCAGGATCGTGGCTTGCCGACTCTCAATATCAGATGAATCGATGTTGTGCTCGTCTAAAAAGCGCACCAATGATTCCAATATTTGTCTTTCGAGTACCTTGACGATCATATCTGTATCCAGCTTTTGATAGTAACGGGCGTAACTACCGTCCGCAATCTGGTCACGCAGGCTGTTGGCCGCCCCGTAATCGTAGTGGGGAGAATTCTTGATTTTCTTGAGGCGCCGATTTTCAATCCGGTTCGCCGTCAGTTTCTTCACTCCAGCATCGAGCATCCACAGTCCATCACCAATTGCGACAAAGGGGACTGAAACAATGGCGGCAAGGGAATAACCGACGACTCTGGCAATGACTGTTCCAGGGCCTTCTTCATCCTCAACCAACTCATCAATGGCCCGATACTTCTTTTCTAGTGGGCCAAGAAGATACCGGTTCACTTCCACAAAGAGATGTTCGCCCTGTATCGAGAAGCGCAATAGATAGGAAACGACCAATTCATCTGCCCATTCAAAGACACGGATCCATCGATAGTGACGAATAATCGGATCATTCTGGTCCATATACTTCCTCACGGTCGCACGATCCACCGTGCTAATTGGCGGCTTGGTCTCGTCGGGCAGCAGCCATGAAACCGTGCGTACCTGCGTCCCGTTAACGAACAAAAAATCGGTACTCTCCAAACCCTTTAGGCCCAGCATTCCCAAATCATGCTCCACTGAGTCATAAAGCTCACTCAGCGTAAAGGGCGTGATTTCCGACTGATTGCCAAATTCTTCAACCGGCCGACTCACGTTGACGGGGAATGACCAGCCGGCCAACTCCTGCCCTGCGCCTACAAACGGCGTGAATCCACTGTAAACTACTACATTCTGGGATGCGTTTGGCAGTTCCCGCAGCTCTTCGTTGTGATCGCCCATGGACCTTAGCGTGCGCTCGACACTTGTTGTGCTAAATGAATGGTTCATGCTTAGTTGCGCCCGGTCGGTATAGTGTTTGTGAAATCGGAATATGGCGATGACAGCCCAAGCCGAAATGACTGGCAAGACCCACCAGCTATAGGGCAGTATGACGCCGTCAACGAATTGCTCTGCAATCCATAGCCCGCCAATCACTATCAGTGTGAGCCAAACGACGATACCAATATAGCGTTGATATTTACGCGTGCGAGCCTCAATTAGCAGGCCTATTTGGGCCAACTGTTTGATGTTTAGCCCCAACTCAGGTGCTAATGCGTGCGATTGATCTCGAACCATACTAAGAACCTGGTTGCGAAAATTCATGTCTGTGAGCATGCTGGATACGAGATAACGCTCCATCAGCCTTGTCATGTTATTTGCTTTATTCATTTTGCTTCGCTATCCACAACCTTTTTGCTAAGAGCCTATCCGAAAATTCGGTTGTGAGCCCCGACTCTTCTCCAGCCAGGATGTTCGCCACAGAGAATTTTCGGACAGATTCTAAGGATACCCATCATGATCTACAATCGACCCATGCACAGCACCTTTGCAGACACGATTCGGACCGGCCCGATTAAAACAGGCGCTGTACCATCTGCATTGCCTGGATCAGTGCGGTTGCTAATCCGACGGTACCGGAAACAGCTGTGATCATTTCTGTGGCGGCAGTCAAATGATCCAAGATAGAATTACGGTCCGGCTCGGGCTTTTCCGCCTGATTAAGCGCTTTTTTGATCTGATAGGTAGCGTCTGTTGCCACGTCTGCATCCAACAGGCCCGCGGTTTCAGTACGGTCGATCTCTGCTAGCAGCTTGCGTAACTCAGCAACTGCATTGGCCCGGTCTTGAACATCGGCCGGATTGTAATCGCCGGCAATGTTGTACTGGGTGTCAACCTGCTGACCGCGCTGATCAAACATCGTATTTCGGGACTCGTCATGTACCGTTGTCGAACCCCCAGAACCTGCCTGGGCCACAATCCTTCCGTGCGCCTGCTGAACAGTATTGCCACTTCCTGCAATCACGGCGTTTCCTTCGCCCGTGATATCGCCTGTATTCACGATATTGGCATCATTCACATCGCCGCCGGCCATGATCCCACTGTTACTTCCGTCAACCGATTGCAGGGTGGTGTCTCCACTTCTTTTGCTAGAACCATCACCTTCCGGTTCATCCGTGTTACCGACCAGCGCAGGCGGCGGCGTGGAGTGGAAAATCTGCTCCGCTTCGATTAATTCTTTGTTCTTGGGGAAATGCTTGCGCGCCACATCAATTACGTCCTGAACTCGATGATTGCTCTGTGCGACATCAAGTATGCTGGTCCAAAATTCCACGGCTGAACCATCGAAATCGATCAGTTGCGCTGAAACATCGGCCTCGCCAACGACGGCCCGCGCAATGCTTTCCGCAGGATAGAGTCCAGCCAATACGTCACGCAGAGGTGCCAAACCTGAATAGAATGCCATAAATCATCTCCTATTCCGTCATCAACCCAGCTTGAACCAGCCCATCGATCACGCGATTGATATGTATCCCCTGATTGCGGTAATATCTCTCTTTCGTCCCCGGTTCCCGCAGCCAGCCGCCGCTGTGATGGAGCGCGACGACGTTCCAGTCGCTGTCAAAGCAGGGCGAACCGGAGGAGCCCGGCAGCGTGTCGGTCAAATACTGCACCCGGGATTCGTCGACAAACGCTATGAAGTTATCGTAGAGAGCGATCTGCTTCGGCCCGCCGGACGGGTGCTGGATAATGTTGAGCCAGTCATCCTTCTGCGGTTTGACGCGCTTCAACTCCAGGGCGCCCCATTTTTCGGTGGGATTGCCCTGAACACGGACGGCGGTCCAATCGTCGGCTTCGGATGTGGCAAAACCTTCGCCGGGGGCCAGGCGATACTCTTCGACCGGCGCATCCCGCTGCAAAGCCGTTTGCTGGTAGTTGCATTGAACCACCGCAGCAGCAGCTTCCGCTTCCGTGCGAATAACGTGATGATTGGTGATGAGTAAATTGTCACTGGTAAAGAAGCCGGAGCCACTCGCACCGTCGGCCATCTCAATCCGCACGACGGACCGGGCTTTCATGGCCCCGATTTCCAGGAAGTGAATGGGGAGAAACGAACTGCGCTTGCCGATAATCTTTTCCAATGTGTCGGGCTCGACCGGTCCCTGCCAACTAACTACAGTGGCTATGTCGGGCCCTTCGATGCCGGTGAGTACGCCTTCCTTGGCAGCCAACAGAAAGGATTGTTCGGTCGGATTTTCGATAAGCGCAACATCGATCAGTTCATCGACGGCGCTTTGCTTTTCCGCATAATCGAGGATATTGAACCAGTTGGTGATGGCCCGTTCGTCAAAACTGATAAACCGAGGATCGAGACCCGCTTGAACGACGATCCTCCGTGATTCCTTGACGGTTAAATAGCGTTCGGCGTACCAGTCCCGCAGATGGGTCAGGTTTGAATTCCACGGCATAGTTGCGCCTCCTCATGGTCAGGTTAGTCGATGGACAGGATCGGCGTACCGCTTTTCCAGGTTGTTGCTCACAAGCCTAGCGGAATATGACTGTCATTGAACTAACATAACACTCACATCTGATGGCCGGAGCGTGATCCGACATGTATGCTGCTTGTTGATTAGTCGTCGTTGATATGGAGGACGGACAAAAAACACTGCCCTAATGGATGCAGTGAACCGGCAATCCATCACGGCGGTCCGGTCCAAGAACCGGCCGATCGACGCCACGGCGCTGCTGAGGATTTCATTTGTGAGCGTCGGCCCGGCTCGGCGAGAGGAACTTAACAGAAGGTTAAATTATTGTCAAACAGGTGAAATTTACCCAAGGGATGGACCGCGAATGATGCGGATGCGGCAGATATTCTCGGATTTCTCCTCGAGCAAAATCTGCGTTCATCCGCCCCATCCGCGTGATCAGCGGTCTATCCCGTCTATCCCCGCCCCAAAACCCACTTCTCCAGCGCGACCGCGGCCCCGTCGTCGTCGATGTGGGGCGCGACCCAGTCGCTGGCGGCCAGGACGCCGGGGCTGGCGTTGCCCATGGCGATGGGAAAGCCCACGGCCTCCAGCATGGGGATGTCGTTGTCGCTGTCGCCGATGGCCAGGACCCGGGCCGGGTCGACGCCCAGCCGCGCGCAGAGCTTGCGCACGCCTTCGCCTTTGTCAACGCCGGGGGCAGTGGCCTCAATCAGGATGGGATGGGTGCGGGTCAGGGTGAGTTCGGGCGTGAACGCATCCTTGAGTGCGGGTGCGTGGTCCGGTTCTTCGGCGGGGTAGTTGAGGAGCTTGATCTGAATGGGCGGATGCGCATCGGCCGCGACCAGGAGACCGGCCAGACGCGGCTGCAGGATCGAAGGTGTGCCCAGGGCATAAAGCTCGAAGTCCCGTCGGTCACCGGTCCGGTTCTGGACGACGCGAATGGTGCCGTCCCGGTTGGAGAAATAGAGGGCCGACACAGGGTTGACCTCGTCGATCCAT
>CAYZLP010000159.1:0-8674 GCA_964478635.1 uncultured Caldilineaceae bacterium | reverse complement strand
AGAACCGTGTCGCCCTGGGCGACATCACGCGCCCACGCCCGAATATCGTCAATCGCAAATTGCGTTACGTCAATCTCGTCTACGTCAGTTTCGGCAGTGACAGCTACGTCTACATCTACATCGTCGGCCTCGCCGGGCCGGGATACGCCGTTCTCGCCGCTAGCATCAGTCATCGATGGATTCCTGCTCTCTTGCCGGCTCATAATCTGATTTCTCCCAGAGGTGATAGTCTATCGGTTTGCACGGCACGGCCGCGCCAGATCCAACTTTGTGGTATGTCGCCGAGACCAGGTCGACACGCTCCTTATCATGTACATTAAGTCCAGCAAGGCCATCGTCCATTGACCATCACCTCCTTTCCGGTACGAATTTGTTGGTGCGAATATCCGGCAAGTTAAAGCACGTACTGCTGCCGCTTCTTCGTCCGCACTTTCAACGGTTCCAGAGCCGCCGGCGGTTCCGGCAGCAGGGCCAGGGGTTGCGGTTGCGTTTCCAGGGACGGCAAAATCCCCTGACTGATGACCGTCATGGTGCGAACGGCCTGGACCGGATATTCGCCGACGGCCGTTTCCGCACTCAACATTACCGCATCGGCGCCGTCGAGCAAGGCATTGGCCACGTCGCTCACTTCGGCCCGGGTCGGTCGATGATTCTGGATCATGCTCTCCAGCATCTGGGTAGCGACTACGACCGGCCTGGCGGCCGCTTTGCATGTGCGAACAATACGCTTCTGCAGAAGGGGCAGTTGCCAAGGGCTGGTCTCCAGCGCCAAATCCCCGCGAGCGACCATGACGCCATCGGAAGCCGCCACGATGTCTTCCAAATTTTCCACGCCGTCGGGGCGCTCGATCTTGGCCATAATGCGGGGAATCGATTCCCCGCGGCTTGTCTCGCGGCAGATGGCGCGCAATTCATGGACGTCGGCCGCGCTGCCGGCAAAGCTGAGCGCAATCCAGTCCACGTTGAGGCTGACGGCGAAGGCGGCATCGGCCCGATCCTTGTCGGTCAGCGCCGGGATGGGCAACATGGTATAGGGTACGTTCACGCCTTTACGCGGCTTCACCATGCCGCCGTGGACAACGCGGCAGTGCACGTGGCCGCCGGCATGGGAATCATGATAGACGTCACTATCCGGGAAGATCACCTCCTCAACCCGTAGTTCCAGCAGGCCGTCATCGATGAGGACCGCTGCGCCACTTTTGATATGGGGCGCCAGGTCAAAATCGACCGGAAGCATGATGGCGTCGGCCTCCAAATCGCCGGGCCGCTCACGCACGTCGATTTCTGTTCCCACGAGGACGACCTGCTGTCCTTCATGAATCATAGTCTCTCGCTCGATCCAACCCAGACGCACCTTTGCGCCCTGGAGATCGGCCAGGAGGGCGACCGAAACCCCGGTCGCCTCACTGGCCGCGCGTACGAGTCCCGCCATCTTGGCGTGAAACGCGTAATCTCCGTGGCTGAAGTTCATGCGCGCCACGCGCATGCCGGCTTCGATCATTTTGCTCAAGGTTTCGACCGAGGCGCAGGCCGGGCCGATGGTTGCGATAACAGTGGTCATGACGAGAGTCGGTCTGTCTACTGAACTTCTTTGGCGTCCATGAAGGTCATCATTTTCCGCAGATCCTTGCCAACCTGTTCGATGGGCAGGGATTGCTCCAGCTTGCGGCGGGCGTAGTACGTCTCGCCGCCGCTGTGATATTCGTCCATCCACTCTTCGGCGAAGGCGCCCGACTGGATCTCGGCCAAAATCTGGCGCATGGCGGCCCTGGTCTCGTCCGTGACAATGCGCGGGCCGCTCTTGTAGTCGCCCCATTCGGCTGTGTCGCTCACGCTGTAGCGCATATAGTTGAGGCCGCCTTGATAGATCAGATCGACGATCAGCTTTAGCTCATGCAGGCACTCGAAATAGGCGATCTCGGGCTGATAGCCAGCCTCCACCAACGTATCGAAGCCGGCCTTGACCAGTTCGCTGACGCCTCCGCAGAGGACGGTCTGCTCACCAAACAGATCGGTCTCGGTCTCTTCACTAAAGGTGGTCTCGATGACGCCGGCCCGGGTGCAGCCAAGGCCCTTGGCATAGGCCAGGGCGTCAGCCAGGGCATGGCCGCTTGCGTCCTGGTGGACGGCGACCAGGCCGGGCACGCCCGATCCCTCCACGAAGACCTCGCGGACGCGATGGCCGGGAGCCTTGGGCGCGACCATGGATACGTCCACGTCGGCCGGCGGCGAGATGAAACCATAGCGAATGTTGAAGCCATGGGCGAACATGACCGTGTCGCCCGCCTTCAAGTTGGGGGCGATATCTTCCTGGTAGACCTTGGCCTGGAGCGGATCGGGCAGCAGGATCATGATGACGTCCGCTTCGGCCGCAGCTTCCGCATTGGAAAGGACGCGCAGGCCGTCCGCTTTGGCCTTGGCCTTGCTCTTGCTGCCCTCGTGGAGGCCGACACGTACGTCCAGGCCGCTGTCCTGGAGATTGAGGGCATGGGCGTGACCTTGGCTGCCATAGCCGATGACTGCGATTTTGCGATCCTGCAGGCGGTCGAGGTCAGCACTGTTTTCGTAATAAATCTGGGCCATGATTGTTTTGCTCTCTAGCTCTGTTGAATTTGAATGATTTTTCCTGCTATACGCCGCCGGTGCTCTGCCGTTCCGTTTCGTCCACGTAGCCATTGGCCCGGGCTTTCCAGACTGCGGTCGAGCGCTTGGCGCGCTTGCCGGTTGAACCGCGCAAGAGCGCAACCCGTCCCGTGCGTACCATTTCCTGAATGCCGAAGTTCGTCAGCAGATCGATGAGGCCATCGACCCGCTCTTCAGAGCCCACGATTTGGACCACCATGCTGTCCATGGCAACATCCACGATCTCACCGCGGTAGATGTTGACAATCTGGACGACCTCCGAACGATTTTCGGCCGTCACGGCCACGCGCACCAGCGCCATCTCACGCACGACGGAAGGCCGATCGGTGATATCTTCGACCCGGGTTACATCAACCACCTTACGCAGCTGTTTGATGACCTGGTCGACCATGCGCTCGTTGCCGTCCACCACGAAGGTCATCCGACTGATGCCCTCTACCTCGCTGTGGCCGACCTGCAGGCTGTCAATATTGAAGTTCCGCCGGCGCAACATGCCGGAGACCCGGTTCAACACGCCGGGTTTGTCACGCATCCAGGCAACAAGTGTGTATTTCATGAGTCCTCTTCCTTTGAGAATGGATCGCGATTGGCATGAGTCGATTTCCTTTCGATAGACCGCGGATGTGCCGGATTTGAACGGATTTTCTTCATTTGATTTGAATCCGTTCAAATCCGCCTGATCAGCGTCATCCGCGGTCTATCGTCTTTCACCAGCTGGGCGCGACGCCACTGTAGCCCTGGACGACCACGGGCTTGGGACGGCGAATCAGTTCGTCGACGGCCGCGCCGGGCGCAACCATGGGATAGACGTTGACCTCTTCCCGCACCCGAAAGTCGATAAGGAAGGGGCCCGGCGTGTTGTTTGCCTGCTCAAATGCAGCGGGAACCTCATCGGGCTTGGTCACTTTCAGAGCGGGAATCTGGTAGGCCTCAGCCAGCTTCACGTAGTCGGGTGACCAGACAGGTGTGCCGGTGTAGCGCTTCTCATAGAAGATCTGCTGCCACTGGCGCACCATGCCCAGGAAGCCGTTGTTGATGATCGCGATCTTGACCGGTAGATCCCGCTCCTGCTTCAAAACGGCCAGTTCCTGAAGCGTCATCTGGAAACCGCCGTCGCCGGCCACGGCCCAGACCAGCCGATCCGGGTTGGCCATCTGCGCGCCGATGGCGGCCGGCAAGGCGTAACCCATGGTGCCCAGACCACCGCTGGTCAGAAGCTGCCCGGCGTGATCGTGAATGTAGTATTGACACTCCCACATCTGGTGCTGACCGACGTCGGTGACGATGATGGCGCCGTCCTTGGCATCCTTGGTGGAATGCCAGAGCTGACGGATCACGTAGGGCGGGATCAGTTCGTCTACCTCGAAATTGATGATGTCCGTCTGGGTGGTGTCTTCCTGCCATTCCTTCAGCTCCTGGAGCCAAATCTGATGGCGGCGACTCTCAATCTGGGGCAGCAGCGCGGGCAAGGTTTCGGCCAGGTTGCCGACGACGGGCACATCGGGGACCACATTCTTGCCCACCTCGGCCTTGTCCAGCTCGAAGTGAATGATCTTGGCCTGCTTGGCAAAGCGATCCAGGCGGCCGGTGATGCGATCGTCAAAGCGCATGCCCATGGCGATCAGCACGTCACAGTTCTGGATGGCCCGGTTGGCGAAGGCCTCGCCATGCATACCGCCCATGCCCAGGCTCAGCGGATGACTCTCGGGAATGTTGCCCGTGCCCAGGAGCGTGGTCACGACGGGGAGTTCGGCTCGTTCCACCAGCTCGAGCAGCTCTTTGCTCACACCGGCAAGCTGCACGCCGTGGCCGGCCAAGACGAGGGGACGCTCCGAGTTGTTAATCAGTTCGGCCGCGGCCTGGACGGCATCCGCGTCGACAATCGGGTAGGGTTCGAAGCCGGGCAGATCGATTTCCATGTCATAGCGGAAGATGCCCGTCGCATTTTGAACGTCTTTGCAGATATCGACGAGCACCACGCCGGGGCGCCCTTCCCGGGCGATATAAAACGCTTCTTTGAGGATAAGGGGAAGTTCATTGACGTCGGTCACGAGGTAGTTGTGCTTGCAGACGGGCTGAGTGGCCCCCACCACGTCCGACTCCTGAAACGCATCGGTGCCTAACAAATTGGTGGGCACCTGACCGGTGATGGCCACCATGGGCACGCTATCCATCTGGGCCGTCGCCAGGCCGGTAATCAAGTTGGTGGCGGCCGGCCCGCTGGTGGCGATACAGACGCCAACTGTACCGGTGGAACGAGCGTAGCCGTCGGCCATATGCGCGGCGCACTGCTCGTGACGAACCAAGACATGGTGGATGCGGCCGTCGGCTTCATACGCGGAGAGCGCGTCATAGGTCGGCAGGATGGCGCCCCCGGGATGGCCGAAGACCAGGTTGACACCTTCGTGCACCATGGCTTCCCACACCATCTGCGCGCCGGTCATGGTCCTGGGCTCGGCGGGGTTCGGCGCCTGTTTGTCTGACTGGGACATAATGCGTGGCTCCTTATTCTTCAGAGTCTGACTGAATTGATGACGGACTGTTTGATCAGGGTCGAGATGCGGCTCTGCTACTCCCAACGGACAGCGTCAACCGCATTTTTCACGAATTGTTGGCACAAAAAAACCCTCCCCGGTTGGGAAGGGTCTGCAGTGACCTCGTGCGTGTAGCGCTGCAGGCTACATGCTTACTCCAACCGCCGATGGCTCTCGGTCGCTAAGTACTACGACGACCAAAAGCTCGATAAGAATGAGGCTGATTACAACCAGGCTGTTGGAGAAGGCAGCAAGCATATGGATTCCAGAAAATTCTTGGCATGGACAAGACTGACGCAGAGTATAACCCAGTTCGAATGCCTTGTCAATCGCAGGGACGCGGGAAAAGTTAAATCCAAGTTCTGACTGAAGGACCAGACTGTTCATGGTGAGACACCGAGGCTTCGCACGCTCTATAGAGACGTCACTTGAACTTCGTACATTCCCGCCGGTTTCCGCTCTTGAGGAATGTACGAAGTTCAAATAATGTGACAAGTATTTGTCAACCGCACTGAGGCCCAACGTAGCCCATCACCAAATTAGGCGTTACAAAAGTGATGAAGGAGCGTCTAACTTACAAGAAGTTCAGTTGTTTCGGCACGCGCAGACCGCTCCCCCTACACGATGCCGACATTCTATACGCCAGACAAACCAATAATCGGCTTCCAAAAGTAGCCACAACACAGCCAGGCGTCGAGTGGCGTCGTTCATCCCCACAAGGAGACATCGATGAAATCCAGTCACCCTCTGCAGAAGCGCTTCTATTCCTATGCCGTGGTGGCATTCTCCTGGCTAAAGGCGTGTATGGTGGGCGCCTTCATCGTGCTATCGCTGTTTTTCATCTTTGCGTCGTCTGCAGCAGCCCAGACGACAATTGTCGACGACGGGGGCGCCAACGACGAACCCGGGCAAAAAGATCTAACCAAAGTCGATCTTGACCTGAGTACAACTCCCTGGTCGATTGACTTTAACTGGGACGAAATCGATCAATGGGGCGGCCAGAATACCGGCGATGGCTGTATCCTGTTCGATGCCAATGCCAATGGACTTGCCGACTTTGCATTGTGCGTGCAAGTTTCCGGCGACACCAACGGCGATGCACAGCAGACGGCTGTATCGCCGCTGCTTTACAACTGCAGTAGCGATTCACGCAGCGATCGGTGTGCCTTTAGCGGCAACGCCATCAATGCCCAAATTTGTAACGGCAACGGAAGCAATTCAAAACCCCAATGTTCGAGTAGTTGTTCAGTCGCGACCGTGTCCGATGATCCCTTTCCCGCCGGAGACGACCATCCCTTCGACACACAATCACAGTGTTCAGTCGACCTGGCCGATATTCCCGTTCAAGCCAACACCATCTCTTTCCTCAATCTTTGTTCGTACCCATCCGGCCAACCTGGATCGGCGCCGGCAGACTGTATCCGTTCGGCGCCGACCGGCTCGATCACGATCGTCAAGGACGCAGATCCTCAAGACGGAACCGTTTTCGACTTCTCCGCAACGCCGGCACTCAATACGACTTCCTCTTTTACATTGCAGGCTTCCGCCAATGCAGCGGAAAACACCATCGCGTTCCCGAACGTCAGCTCCGGAATCTACACCATTGCCGAAGCTTCGGAGCCGGGGTGGATCATCACGGATGTAAATTGCACCGGAGGCACAACCTCAACGACGGCAAATTCCGCCGCCGTCGACCTGGCGGCAAACGACAACGTAACGTGCACATTCACCAACCGCAAGCCGGGCATCGCCATCGAGAAGTCGCCCGACCTCCAGGTCGTCAAGCCGGGTGAGACCGCCATTTTCCAGATCAAAGTTACCAACACGGGCACCACGCCGCTCACCAACGTGTCAGTCAGCGATCCGCAGGCGTCGGACTGTGATCGCACAGGCCTTTCGCTGGCCGTGGGTGGGGAGTTCACCTATAGCTGCTCCCTAACGAACGTTCAGACCGAGACCCTGAATGTGGCAACGGCCGACAGCGATCAGACGGGGAGCGTGGCCGACGATGCTCTGGTCCGGGTGGCCGAACTTTCCATCGTCAAGGTCAGAGGCAATCCAGCATATGTCGACACCGACCAGAGCGGCTCGATTACGCTGGGCGATACCCTGAACTACCTGATCACCGTCACGAATAGCGGCAGCGCCACGCTCAACAACGTTACCGTTGACGATCCGCTCCTGGGCAACACCCTCGACTGCAATCCGGATACGCCGGTCAACAATTTCGACCCAGGCGAGCAGATCACGTGTATCGGGTCGTACGTCGTCACTCAAGCAGACGTGGACAACGGCGAGGTCGACAATACGGCCACGGCGGACAGTAACGAGAGTGATGCCGTTCAGGATGCGGAGCGCTTCACCATTCCCCAAAATCCGGCCATTGCCATCGACAAGGCCTTTGCCGGCTATGTTGACACCGACAGTAGTTCGACCATCAGCCTGGGCGATACGCTCAACTACGCCATCGTGGTCACCAATACCGGTAACGTAACGCTGGACAACGTGACTGTGAGCGACCCCCTGTTGGGCAATACGCTCAGCTGTCTGCCCGCCCTGCCGGTCAATGATCTTGCGCCGGACGGAACGTTTACGTGTACCGGCAGCTATGTGGTGCAGCAGGGCAACGTTGAAGCCGGCAAGGTCGACAATACGGCAACCGCGCAAGGCGAAGACCCCGACGGTCTCCCCGTCGGGCCGGTAACCGACGATGAAAGCGTCACGATTCCCCGCACGTTTGCACTCGCCATCGACAAACAATATACCGGCTATACGGACAACGATGGCAGTAGCGATATCAGCGAAGGCGATACGCTCAACTACACCATCGTCGTCACCAACACCGGCAACACAACGTTGGAAAACGTGACCCTCACCGATTCGATCATCGATGATAGTGATCTGAGCTGCACGCCGGACGTGCCGGCCGTTTCGCTGGCGCCCGGGGCAACCATCGCCTGTACAGGCGCCTATGATGTCATTCAGGACGACATTGACGCCGGCGAGGTGCTCAATACGGCCGCGGCCGACAGCGACCAGACGGAACCGGTTGAGGACGGGGCCACTGTACCAATACCGCGCACCTTTGCCCTGGACATAGACAAGCAGTTGGAGGACTATGAAGACAGCGACAGCAGCGGGACCGTCAGCCTGAACGATACGTTGAATTACGCCATTGTCGTGACCAACGTCGGCAATACCACGCTCAACAACGTGACCGTGAGTGACTCCATCATCGCCGGATTAAGCTGCAATCCGGTGCTCCCGGTCAACGGTTTTGCGCCCGGCGCGACGATCACCTGCAGCGGCGCGTACATGGTCGCTCAGGCCGATGTGAACAGGGGACAAATCGACAATACCGCCACCGCGGACAGCAATGAGACCGTACCTGTGGAGGACACCGTCACCGTAAACGTACCCCAGTCCTTCGAATTGACCATTGACAAGCGCTTCGTCGACTATGACGACAACGACAGCAGCACCGATATCAGCCTGGG
>CAYZLP010000158.1:0-8683 GCA_964478635.1 uncultured Caldilineaceae bacterium | reverse complement strand
CTGCATCCCGAACTCGGCCTCTGGGCAACGATTCACAAGCCGGACCAGCGCTTCATCGGGCGCTGCGGTCTGCTGCCGTGGACGATAGACGGTCAGGATGAAATCGAGGTCGCCTATCTGATCGACAAGGCCTATTGGCGCCAGGGACTTGGAACCGAGGCAGCCCGGGCCATCCGGGACTATGCATTCACGACGCTCCGCGTGCCGCGCCTGATCTGTCTCATCGATCCGGAAAACGAGGCATCCATCGGGGTTGCCAAAAAGATCGGCATGACCTTCGACAAGGCGGCCGAAGATGAATTCGGGTCGTTTCACCTCTATGCGCTGACGAATCCCCAAGCAGATCCCGCTTGTTGAGCGGCCCCAAAGACCCGACGATCAGTAGGGCCGTATGGCCTGCGGACGCCATGTGGCCCTACTGCAAGTGAATTGGCGCGTTCCGCGAGTGCATGCGCCATGGTTTTCTGTCATACTTGACCCACGACAACAATCAACCGATATGCGAGACAAGAAATGACACAAAAATGGACGCAAGCCGATATTCCCGATCTGACGGACAGAGTCATCGTGATCACGGGCGCCAACAGCGGCCTCGGCTTTGAATGCGCCAAGACCCTCGCCGAGAAGGGCGCGACGGTCGTAATGACGGCGCGCAATCTGCAGAAGGGTGAAAGCGCCCGAACTGAGCTTCTCGGGGCATGGCCCGAAGCGACCGTCGACCTGATGCAGCTCGACGTCGGCGATCTGCGTTCCGTCCGCGCCTTCGCCGCCGCCTTCCAGGAGAAGTACGCGCGACTGGACATCTTGCTCAACAACGCCGGCGTCATGGCAATCCCGCGCCAGCTTACGCCCGACGGCTTTGAGATGCAGCTTGGCGTCAATCATCTGGGCCACTTTGCGCTGACGGGCCTGTTGCTGGACGCCATCACCCAGACGCCCCGGGCCCGCATTCACAACGTGAGCAGCAGCGCCAACTATACGGGCGAGATCAACTTCGACGACCTCATGGGCGAGGAGAACTACAGCCGCTGGGCCGCGTACGGCCAGAGCAAGCTGGCCAATATCTTCTTCACTTTCGAGTTGCAGAAACGGCTGAACGCCGCTGGCTTCGAGACCATGGTCAATGCCTCACACCCCGGGATAGTCATCGGCAACCTGCAGGCCAACAGCGTCGAACAGTCGGGTACCGGCATCGAGGCCATGCTCTATCGCATCGCCCAGCCCCTCGTCGCCCAGGACATCACCATGGGCGTCCTGCCCATGCTCTACGGCATGACTGCGCCCGCGGCGAAGGGCGGCGTGTTCTATGGTCCCCGCACCTTCAACCTGCGCGGCTATCCGGCTGAGAAAAAAGCCAACAAGGCAGCTTATGACGCCGCTGCTCTCAAGCGCTTCTGGGACGTGTCCGAAGAACTGACCGGCGTTCATTACTTGTCCGCCTAATTGTCACATTATTTGAGCTTCGTACATCCCTCCAGCGCGACAATCGACGGGAATGAACGAAGTTCAAGTGACGTCTCTATAAGTTTGGCTAGCAGCGCGCCGCGAATTCTGGCGTGGCCCACCACTTGGTCGCAAGCCGAGCGCGCTATGGCCCGAGCCCGGGGCCGAAGGCGCCAGCGTTCCGATCGCAACGCAACCCAATCGTTAATCTTCACTTGCAGAAATTCCAGTTTCTCATATAATTCTCCCCACAACCGCCAACCCGGCCGAAAGGAGACCCCCGACCATGTGCCGAGCCACCATCGACTTCATCAGCCCCAACGGCGTGCCCATCACCCTCCAGGTCAGCGCCGAAGACGAGCAACAGACCATCATCGAGACGCTGGATCGCGCGGAAAAGATTGGCGCCTATTTCAGCACCCGAGGCTGGAGTTTCGCCCGGGCCGAGCCCATCGGCCCCAGCGCGGATGAACTGGCCAGCGGCCCTACCTTTGCCGGCTATCCCTGCTCGCCCACGGTTGACGAGCGAGGCCTACCCACCTGGATCATCGTCGACGGCAAGCAGGCCCAGCGCAGAGAAAAGCAGGGCGACGTCTGGTACAGCGTCAAGCTCGGCGAGGGCAGCTACACCCAGGTCCTGCGCATCCCCAAAGGGGAACAGGCGCCGCTCGTCCGCGGGTTGTAGATAGACCGCGGATGAAACGGATTCGGCGGATGCTATCGATTCATTTTCCCGACGAATCTGTGGAGATCCGCCGTATCCGGCTTGTTCCGCGGTCTATCGGCTGGGAATTTGCGAATTGCTGCCGCGGTCCATCCCTGCTTGAGACAGAGGACAAGGCGTGTTATGATCGACGCCCGACGGCCAGGGAAAGGCTGTCGACCTCACGCAATGACAATGGGCAATCCACTATGACGACGATCACCGAAGGCAGTCTACTCTGGCAGCCGACGCCGGACGACCTGGCCAAGGCCAACCTGACCCGCTACATGGATTGGCTACGCACCCGCCACGGCCTCGATTTCAGTGACTATCAGAGCCTCTGGCAATGGTCGGTGAACGATATCGAAGGATTCTGGGCCTCCCTTTGGGAGTACTTCGATATCATCGCCGCCGCGCCCTATACCGCGGTACTGGGCAAGCGCGCCATGCCCGGCGCAGAGTGGTTTCCCGGCGCGCGGCTCAACTATGCCGAAAACCTGCTGCGCCAGATCACGGACGCGCGGCCGGCCATTCTCTACCAGGCCGAAGATGGTCCCTTGCAGGAAATCGCCTGGGCGGAGCTGGCCGAAATGGCCGCCAAAGTGGCCCTTGCGCTGCGGAACCTGGGCGTAGAGTCGGGGGATCGGGTCGTGGGCTTCCTGCCCCATATCCCCGAAACCATCGCCGCCTTTCTGGGCGCAGCCAGCCTGGGCGCGATCTGGTCCAGCTGCCCGCCCGATTTCGGCAGTCAGAGCGTTCTGGATCGCTTCATCCAGATCGAGCCCACGGTGCTCATCGCCTGTGACGGCTACCGCTGGGCGGGCAAGACCTTCGACCGGCGGGACGTGGTGGCCGAACTCCAGGCCCGCCTGCCCTCCTTGCGTCAAACCATTCTGATTCCCCAGGTGACCGACGGCGCAGAGCGCGCCGGCCTCCGCGATCTCGTGCTGTGGGACCGTCTCCTGGCCGAGACGCCGGCCGAAACGGTGGACTTCGCCCAGGTGCCCTTCGACCATCCCCTCTGGGTGCTCTATTCATCCGGCACCACCGGCAAGCCCAAGCCCATCGTCCAAAGCCACGGTGGCATTCTCCTGGAACATCTCAAATCCATCCACCTGCAGCTCGATCTCACGCCCGACGACCGTTTCTTCTGGTACACGAGCACCGGCTGGATGATGTGGAACTTCCTGGTGGGCGGTCTGCTCAACGGCACGCCCATCATCGTCTACAACGGCAGCCCCGGCCATCCCGACATGAACGCGCTGTGGCGCTTGGCCGAGGCCAGCGGCATGACCTATTTCGGCACGGGCGCGGCCTTCATTCTCGCCTGCATGAAGGCCGGCATTCATCCGGGCCGCGACTTCGACCTGAGCCGACTGCGCGCGCTGGGTTCCACGGGCTCCCCCCTGCCGGTAAGCGGATTTCAGTGGGTCTATGACGAAGTGAACCCCAATCTAGCCCTGGAATCGATCAGCGGCGGCACGGATCTCTGCACGGCCTTCATCGGCGGCGCCCGCATTCTACCCATCTACGCGGGCGAGCTGCAGGGCCCGTCCCTCGGCGCCAAGGTCCAGTCCTTCAATGATGAAGGCCAGCCGGTCGTGGATGAAGTGGGCGAGTTGGTCATCACTGAGCCCATGCCCTCCATGCCCATCTACTTCTGGAACGATCCGGGCATGGCGCGCTATAGGGAGAGCTACTTCGAGATGTTCCCCGGCGTGTGGCGTCACGGCGACTGGCTCAAGATCACGCCTCGCAACGGCTGCGTCATCTACGGCCGCTCGGACTCGACCATCAACCGCCAGGGCATCCGCATGGGCACCAGCGAGATCTACCAGGCCGTGGAGAGCTTCGACGAAGTGACGGACAGCCTCATCATCGATCTGGAGCTGCTGGGGCGCGAGTCCTACATGCCCCTTTTTGTCGTGCTACGCGAAGGCGCGACGCTGGACGCCGACTTGATCCGGCGCATCAAGGCCAAGCTCCGGGCCGACATTTCGCCGCGCCACGTGCCCGACGAGATCTTCGTCATCGAGCAGGTGCCCTATACCTTGAGCGGCAAGAAGATGGAAGTGCCGATCCGCAAGATTTTGCTCGGCCAGGATCCGGAGCGCGCGGCCAATCCCGGCGCCATGCGCAACCCCGAGTCGCTGGACTATTTCGTAACCTTCGCCGCCCAGCGCAGCGGGTAAGTAGAAAATTGGGGGATGAAGACAAAGACTTTGCACAGAGGTACGCAGACGATGCACAGAGATGCACATAGATTCATAGAGATTCATAGAGGCTGAGCCATACATTCTGAAAGAATATCTGTGTTGTTCTCTCCGCTCGCCTCATAGGGAAGGAGACGCCATGACTGCGCTGCCGCCTGAAGCCCACGGCGCCCTCAAACGCATCTTCGGTTATGACAGTTTTTACCCGCTCCAGGAGCGGGCCATCGCCAACGTGCTGGCCGGCCGGGAGACGTTGCTGGTCCTGCCTACGGGCGGCGGCAAGTCTCTCTGCTATCAGCTGCCGGCGCTCCTTCTGGACGGGTTGACCGTCGTCGTTTCGCCCCTCATCTCACTCATGCAGGACCAGGTGACCCAACTGCGTGAACTGGGCGTGAAGGCTCTCTTTCTCAACAGTACGCTCCTTCATCGCGAACAGGCCGCCGTGCTGGAGCAGGCCAGAACGGGGGCGCTAGATCTACTCTACGTCGCGCCGGAGACGCTCCTGCGGCCGGAGGTGCTCCTGACCCTGGAGCAGAGTGAGGTGGCCTGTCTGGCCATCGACGAGGCCCACTGCATTTCCGCCTGGGGCCACGACTTCCGACCCGAGTACCGCCAGCTGGCGGCCGTACGCACTCGCTTCGCCGACGCGGCCTGCATCGCCCTGACCGCCACGGCCACGCCCCGGGTCCAGCAAGACATCGTCGACAATCTCGCCTTCCAGCCCGGCGAACGGATCATTGGCGACTTCAACCGGCCCAACCTCTCCCTCGCCGCAGCCCTGCGCATGGACGATCTGACCCAGCTGCTGGCCTTTCTGGATACGCGACGGGACCAACCGGGCATCATCTATTGCAGCACCCGCAAGCTGGTAGATCGGCTGACGGCCGCGCTCCAGGAACAGGGTTGGTCGGCCCGGGCCTATCACGCCGGCCTGGATGCGCGCGCTCGCCAGGAAAATCAGGCGGCCTGGGTGCGGGACGATGTGAGCGTCATGGTGGCGACCATCGCCTTCGGCATGGGCATCGATAAATCGAATGTGCGCTTCATCGTCCACTACAACCTGCCCAAGAGCCTGGAAAACTACTACCAAGAGATCGGCCGGGCCGGGCGGGATGGTTTGCCGGCCGACTGCCTGCTGCTCTACAGCACCCAGGATCTGGCGACCATGCGCTTCTTCATCGACGAAGGCGCAGAGGAGGAGCGACGGGGACGGGAGCTGCGCCTCCAGGCCATGCTGCGCTTCGCCGACACCGATCAATGCCGGCGGTCGGTGCTGCTGCCCTACTTTGGTGGGCGCTTCGAGCCGCCCTGTAGTGCGTGCGACAACTGCACGACCGACCCCGACGCGGTCGACCGCACGGATGTCACGGTTGCGGCCCAGAAGCTTCTTTCCTGCGTCTACCGCACGGATCAGCGTTTCGGCATCGGCCACGTCGTCAAGGTGCTGCGCGGCTCCCGTGACAAGAAGGTGCTCCAACTAGGCCACGACCGCCTCTCCACCTACGGGATCGGGGCCGAGCATTCGACCGCCGAGTGGAAGGAACTGGCCCAGCACTTCATCATGCAGGGTCTGCTCAACCAGCATCCCGAATATGGTTCTCTGACGTTGACGCAGAAGGCGTGGCAGGTCATGCGGGGCGAGGAGACAGTCGGCGTAGTCCTGCGCCAGACCCGGGCGGCCAAGGCCGTGTCCATCGCCACGGACCTGGCGCTATTCGACATCCTGCGCGGCCTGCGCAAGGAGGTGGCCGACGCCGCCAATGTGCCGCCCTACGTGATTTTTTCCGACCGGTCGCTGGTGGAGATGGCCGCGCACTATCCCCAGAACGAGCAGCAGCTTCTGGCCATGCACGGCGTGGGCGAAGCCAAGCTGGCCCGCTACGGCGAGCGCTTCCTAACCGCCATTCGCGCCTACAGTCGGGAGCATGACCGGACGTGGCAGCCGCTGCGCCAGCGACCGACCGCCGTGGCGCCGCCCCGCTCCCTGACCCAGCGCCGCTTCGAGGAAGTGGGGGAGCGCTTTGTCGCGGGCGAGTCGATCGACGATTTGCGCGCGGTCTACGGCGTCAAGCTGCGCACCATCCTGGGCCACCTGAACAAGTACATGCTGGCCGGCCATTCCCTGGATCCGGACGCAGTGCGGGCCGCGTCCCAGCTCGACCCGGCGACCCAGGAAACGGTGCTGGAGACCTTCGCCGAGCTGCAGACCGACTACCTGACGCCCGTCTTCGAAGCGCTGGAGGGCCGGGTCTCCTATGATGAATTGAGCCTGCTGCGGCTGGTTTATGTCTGTAGCCGGGAGATCAACTGACTTGCGAAAATCTGAAAAGAACAGTATAGTCTACACGCAAATACGTGCAGCACGATTTCTGTGCAAGAAAAAAGGGGGGGGCGAAGAGATGATCGAAAAGCAAAATGTAACGCTGTCCCTACCAAAAGAGGTTTTGCGGAAGGCAAAATTACTGGCCGTTCACCGCGACACGTCACTCTCGGCGTTGTTGACCGACGCACTCATCGCCATGGTCGCAGAAGAAGAAAGATATGAAGAGGCCAAACGCTCCCACCTTGAAACGCTTACTCAAGATTTAGATCTGGGAACTAACGGACAGATACATTGGTCACGGGAGTCACTGCATGATCGATGATGCAACGCATACGTTTGTTGACACAAATATTTTCGTTTACGCCCACGATGTCTCTGCTGGATCCAAACGGGCGCAAGCGCAAGCGATTGTGCGGGACTTATGGGAATCGGGTCGAGGATGTCTAAGCGTTCAAGTAGTCCAAGAGTTCTACGTCACAATTACGCGTAAAGTCCTTCGACCGCTTACATCCCAGCAAGCCTCAGATATCATCAACGACTTGAGCGCCTGGCGAATCCATGCACCGAACGTCACCGATGTCCAAAGAGCTATTGCAATTCAGACCAAGTACGGTGTTTCATTTTGGGATGCGATGATTCTGCAGAGTGCAGCTCACCTCGGCTGCAATCGAGTATGGTCAGAAGATCTGAATTCTGGTCAGACATATAATGGAGTCCTTGTCGAAAATCCGTTTGTAGCGTGAGGCATTGGGAGCTTTGGCGCGATGAGTTGCGCCTTTTCGGCCAGTTTACGTTTGTTGACCGTTTGAGAAAGCAGTGTACGCATCTGACCCCAGAGAGGATTTCATCTCTTCCAATCCTGCCAACAACGATGCCACCACCGCGTGCGGATCCAGCGTAACACCCTCGGCTTCGGCGGCGGCGAAGGCGTCGGCCGGCAGTTCGGCGGCCAGCCTGGACAGATACTCATCTACCCAGTCTTGAATGTAGTTCCAGACGTAAACGGGCGAGTTGGCGCGCACCATGCTCAACCGGCGGACCGCTTCAAAGCGGCATTCCTCCGGCGTGCGACGATCCTCAGGGAAGAGATCCTGCCCATGGGCCAAGAGCAAGGCTGACTCGGCCAGAATTTCCTGCTCACCCATTCTGTCTCCAGCCGCCTGGCAAAGGCGCAGGCTGGACCAGAAATCGTGTCGTGCCCGCTCATAGTCTCCTTCGGCCACGGCGACAACGCCGGAAAACCTGAGACACGCGCGATATTCCGTTGAATCAGGCGACTGGCTGAAAATCGCTACGCCCCGATCGATGTAAGCGCGGGCAGCGCCGATGTCACCCACAACATAGAGCAGCGTTTCGCAAAGAACATGGCAGCGGCCGGCCACCTCCCGCTTCTCGCCGATGGCTTCAAAGAGCTGCAGCGCCAGCTTGCCGGCTTCCTCAAATATCTCCCGGCTTCCGTGGCCCATCAGAAGTCTGGAGCGCTCCGCCCCGCCAATCGTCTTGGCCACGCCCCGCCAGTCATCGATGGCCTGAAAGAGCTGCAGCGCTTCCTCAAAATAGTCGATCGACTGCGAATAGTTTCTGAGGTTGAAGTTCAAGAAGGCCAGCATGTCCAGGGCATAGGCAATCCAGTCCGGTCGGTGCAGGCGTCGGCTGACCGCAAGGCTTTTCTGAAAACGATCGATGGCGAGTTCCAGATTGCTCTCCCACATTGCGCACCTGCCGAGCGCATACCAAGTGGCGGCCAGGCCCTCTTCGTCCCCGGCCTGCCGGTAGAGCGCCAGCGCCTGATTGAGCAATGCTTCCGCGGCAGGATAGTCATCCGTCCGGTAGGCATTCATGCCGAGCAGGCGGAAGGCATAGGCTTCCTCGACCGTTGCGCCTGCTCGCGCAGCGAGGGCGCGAGCTGTTGACGCCGATGCTTGGGACTCGACCAGCCCACCTGAAAAGTATTGGAAGTAAGCAGCCCGGTTGCGAAGTTGTGCCAACAGGCGATCATCC
>CAYZLP010000157.1:7577-8689 GCA_964478635.1 uncultured Caldilineaceae bacterium | reverse complement strand
GATCGGGACTGATAATTGATTGACGAGACAGCGCTTAATCCAGCGCAGGCCGATTTGGAACAGACTCAGGTCTCGACGGTCGTTGCGATCGACCCAGCTACGCTGTCCGTTCTTGATGACGGTTGCGCCCGTGGTGGTTAACCACAGATGAAGCACGGCAACGACGAGCGTCAGACGCGAAAGACGCATAAAATGTTGGAGCCGAGTTGATTCCAAATCGAATCCTTTGCCTTTCAGATCGCCGAAGAGATTCTCAATCCAAGCCCGGCGTCGATAGGCTCGGCGCGCAGCTTGCGCCGAATGGAGATTGGTGGCCAACAACCACGGTTCGGACTCGCCCTTGGCCCAATAGGCCAACAAGTTTGTACGATAGGCCGACTTCTGCGTCAAGCGGACTTGAGGAAGCCAGCGGCGCTCTCCTGGGTAGGCGATCACGGTACGGAACGGGATCCAGGTATCGTCATCCGCATCGAGTTGGACGAGATGGCTTCCTTTCTGACGCAAGACATAGAACCAGTTCCACTGGTCGAGCAAACTCAGAATGGCGATATGGCCAAATTCGCTATCACCAACCAGGAGAACAGGCACACCATCCGGCAGAAAATCATGCACGTAACTGAGTAGTGCCCGCTGTTTGTCCGTTGAACTATGGCCCTTGCGACACCGGACCCATGTCCAAGCCAGAGGAATCGCACGACTTCGATAGGCAATCCCAATCATCAACAGTTGGTGACGATTGCCGACTTTGGTGCCATCGACGATGAGCCGTATTTCGCCAGTCCTGTCAGCAATATAGGCCACGACTGGCTCAATCACAGGACGATACCACTCCCGCACGCGGACGTGGGCATTATCAAGAAATCGCTCGATCCTTCGCGTCACACTTGGTAGCTTTGCCTGACTCGGTATCTCCTCTGCGATCTTGCTCAACTGGATGTTGCCCGCCTGGAATAATCCGATCAGCATCCAGAGCATCATCCGGCGTTGGGTCACGCGATGTTCCGACCAGAGTTGTTCCGCTTTCTTGTTCCAATTATCATGTAGTTGGGTGATCGACATGGCTTTTCCCTTTCCAGTTTTGACTTTGAACATCTTAACTGTACTCGGATTTG
>CAYZLP010000157.1:0-7477 GCA_964478635.1 uncultured Caldilineaceae bacterium | reverse complement strand
GCCGCGCCCGCCGCCGCCAGTGCCTGCGCGCACGCCAGTCCAATCCCCGATCCCCCGCCCGTCACCACTGCCACACGTCCCGCAAGATCAACCTGCATCATCCTTCACCCTCCATCTCAGCACTCTCAACGCTCACCCTAGCCTCAGCCCACCTTCACCCAAACCGCCTTCAACTCTGTATACAGCTCCATGACCTGGCGACCCAGTTCCCGACCCATGCCGCTTTCGCCGACGCCGCCAAAGGGGACGGCCGGATCGAACCAGTCGTAGGTGTTCACCCAGACTACGCCGGCGCGCAATTGTGCGGCCATGCGGTGGGCCCGCCCCAGGTTCTCGGTCCAGACGGATGCGGCCAGCCCGAAGGTCGTTCCGTTGGCCCGGGCAATGACCTCCTCCTCGTCGCGGAAGCGGAAGACGGCCAGCACCGGCCCAAAGATCTCCTCCCGGGCAATGGCGGCAGCGTCGTCAACCTGATCGAAAATGGTGGGCGCCACAAAATAGCCTGCGGACCCGGGGGCTGTGCCGCCGGTGACCAGGCGCGCGCCTTCTGCCTGACCTCTTGCGATGTAGCCATTCACCCGCGCTTGTTGCGCCGCCGAAATGAGTGGACCGATCTCCGTATCGGTTGCCAGCCCCGGTCCCACCTTGAGCGCCTGCGCCCGCGCGGCCAGCCGGTCGAGCACGGCATCATAGATCCCGTCCTGGAGGTAGAGGCGAGAGCCGGCCACGCAATTCTGCCCGCTGTTGGCGAAGATGGCCCAGAGCGCGGTCTCCGCGGCCGCGTCCAGATCGGCGGCGTCATCCATGATGATGAGGGGCGACTTCCCGCCCAATTCGAGTGAGACATGCTTGAGGTTACCGGCTGCAGCCTGCAGGATCTCGCGGCCCACGCCGGTGGATCCGGTGAAGGCGATCTTGTCCACGTCGGCGTGGTGTGTCAGCGCGCTGCCGGCGGTCTGGCCAAAGCCGGTGACGACGTTGAAGACGCCGGGCGGAATGCCGGCTTCCAGGGCCAGTTCACCCAGGCGCAGGGCCGTGAGCGGCGTCTGTTCGGCCGGCTTCAAAACCAGCGTGTTGCCGGCCGCCAACGCCGGCCCGATCTTCTGCGTCGCCATGACCAGGGAATAGTTCCAGGGCGTGATGGCGCCGCAGACGCCCAGAGGCTCTCGGCGGGAGTACACATGGTAGCCCGGTGAGGAGACGGGATAGGTTTCGCCCGTCAACTTGGTGGGCCAGCCGGCGTAGTAGTTCATCTGGCCGATGGCGACGTTGGCCTCGACGTTGAAGGCAACGCCAAAGGGCTTGCCGTTGTCCAGTGTCTCCAGTTGAGCCAGCTCCTCTCGGTGCGTGGTCATGAGGGCGGCAAAGCCGCGCAGCAATGCTTCCCGTTCGGCCGGCATGCGCGTAGCCCATGCAGGGAAAGCAGCCCGGGCGGCCGCTACCGCACGGTCGACATCGGCCGCGTCGCCGGCGGCGAGCGTGGACAGGGGCGCGCCCGTGGCCGGATTCTCGGTTTCGAAGGTCGCACCTGATGCGGCCGGCTGCCACGCGCCATCGATCAACAGGCCGTGGCTGCGCGCGAGAAAAGAGTGGACCGCAGGTAGAATGGGGATCATCTCGCCGGTCGACATTATTGCCACTCCCTCCGGACGGTTCGCTCGGCGTCGCTGGGCTTGGGCCAGGCAAAGGTGGCGCCCCCATCGACGGTGATCAGCTCACCGTTCACGTAGCTCGACTCATCGGAGGCGAGGAAGAGCGCCAGGTTGGCTACATCCTCCGGCGTGCCGTAGCGCCGGGCGGAGATGCGCGTCAGCCAGCCGTCGGAAAGGGCGGGATCTTCCAGCGAGCGGCGGGTCATATCGGTGGCGATGATGCCGGGCGCCATCGCATTGGCGCGGATGCCGAAGGGGCCATATTCCATGGCCAGGCAGCGGGTCAGCGCGGCCACGCCCGCCTTGGTCACGCAGTAGTGAGACGAGTCGGTGAACGCGATATAGGCGCTGATGGAAGAGAGGTTGATGATGGACCCGCCCCGCCCATTGGCCAGCCAGTAGCGCACTGCGGCCTGGGTGACGTGAAAGAGGCTGGTCAGATTGACGTCGAGGGTCTTCTGCCATTGCTCGACCGTCATCTCGTCGAAGGGCACGTTGAAGAAGATGCCGGCGTTGTTGACCAGAATATCGATGCCGCCCAGCGCTGCCACCGTCCCCTCGATCCATGCATCGACATCGGTACGGTCGGTTACGTCAGTGCGGAAGGCGGCCGTCGCCACGCCCTGCTCAGCCGCCAGCGCGGCGGTCTCCTGCGCGCCGGCCAGATTCAGGTCGCAGAGTGAGAGCGCGCAGCCCTCGGCCGCGTAGCGCAGGGCGATGGCGCGGCCGAGCCCTTGGGCGGAGCCGGTAATGAGGGCGACTTTTCCAGATAGGCGGGACATGGGAGTGCTCCTTGGAAGATTTGGGATTGCCGATTCTCAATCGCCGATTGTGCGGCGGAAAAGCCGGCAGTGAATGCGATTTTATCCATCCCAAGCTGTTTGGCCTGCGCATCCGCATGGCGTAGCGCGGGCGTGGGCGATACGCCGGGGTCGAGCGACTCAAAGCGCATTGGCTCAACCACCGCGCAGCCTGGGGTCCACGACGTGATAGAGCAGATCGACGGCCAGGTTCATCAACACATAGGCAAAGGCGACCACGATGACGGTTCCCTGCACCACGGCGTAATCGCGGCGCAGAATCCCATCGAGCAACATGCGCCCCAATCCCGGCCAGGAAAAGACCAACTCGGTGATGACCGCACCCCCAAGCAGCGCGCCAAATTGCAGACCCAGGAGCGTCAATACCGGGATGATGGCATTGCGCAGCGCATGGCTCACGTTGATCTGACGCCGACGCAGTCCCTTGGCCTGGGCCGAGCGAATGTAGTCGGCGCGCATCACTTCCAGCATGGATGAGCGGGTGAGGCGTGCGGCAAAGCCGGCCGACGTCAGTCCGATGGCAATCGCGGGCAGGGTGATGTGCTTGAGCGCGCTGACGAAGGCGGGGATGTTGCCCGTAAGCAGCGTATCGATGAGCAGAAAATTGGTGATGACTTCGTAGTCGACGCCGATGCCGATGCGCCCGCCCACCGGCAGCCAGCGTAACTGCACGGCAAAGACATAGATGAGCATGATTGCGATCCAAAACCAGGGAATGGACAGACCCAGAATCGCAAAGGTGCGCGTCGAGTAGTCGACCACGCGGCTGGTCGTCACCGCGGAAATGACGCCTGCGCCTACGCCGACAATGGTGCTGATTACCATGGCAAAGAGGGCCAGTTCGATGGTCGGCGGCAGTCGTTCGAAGAGCAGCCGGTTGATCTCGATGCCCGACGCCATGGAAAGCCCCAGGTCGCCCCGAACCAGGCCGCCCAGGAAGAGTAGATACTGTCGCCAGAGGGGCTGATCCAGCGCCCACTGCGCACGCACCGCGTCGAGCTGTCCCTGATCCAGCACCAGCGTCGCGACCTGGTCCATGGGATCCCCCGGTACCAGGCGCAGCACGAAAAAGGTTAGCGATGCCACCGCCCACAAGATGACGGGGAGCCAGAGTAGACGGGTAAGAAGGTAGCGCATGAGCGTTCGTACCTTACCGATTTCTCATTGTCGGATCCAACTGATCCCTCAACCCATCGCCCACATAGTTGACCGCCAGGACGGTGAGCGTGATGGCGAGGCCAGGAAAAAAGGGAATCCAGATCGCGTCAAAGATCAGGCGTTGGCCTTCGCTAACCATGAGACCCCAGTCGGCGGTGGGCGGTTCGACGCCCAGCCCGATAAAGCTGAGCGCGGCCGAATAGCTGATGGCAATGGCCAGCATGGCGGTCGCCTGGACGATGATGGGCGGAATCATGTTGGGAAAGATATGCTGACGCAAAATCCGGCCATTGGTTGCACCGACGCTACGCGCGGCCAGCACATAGAGATCGAGCGTCAGGACGAGCACGATAGAACGCGCCAATCGCGCAAAGGTCGGAATCATGGAGAAGGCGATGGCAATGATGGCATTGGTCACGCCCGCACCCAGCGCAGCCACGATCAGAATCGCCAGCAGAATGGCGGGGAAGCTGAGCATGACGTCCATCAAGCGCATGAGCAAGTTGTCGGTCTGGCCGCCGACATAGCCCGCAATCATGCCGATCAGCGTGCCGACGAGCATGGCGCCCAAGACCGAAACCAGGCCGATGATAAGGATCGGACGGCCCCCATAGAGCACACGCGTGAGCAAATCGCGGCCAAATTCGTCTGTGCCGAAGAGGTGGGGCCACCCCGGGCTTTGCAGGCGATTGGGGATATCGACCACGTCGGGTTCGAAAGGCGTCAGCCAGGGAGCAAAGATCGCGCAAAAGACTACTGCCAGAAAAAAGACCGCGCCGATAGCCGCCAACTCATGTCGGCGGGCAAAGGACAGGATGCGCCGGCGGCCGCGGGAAGGCGCCGGCACATCGGCAACCCCAATCGGCGGACTGGACTCGGACGCAACGCTCACGGCAGGTTTTCTCCCTCCTCCGGTGCTGAACTCGTGCTGGGTCATGTCGGCCTTTCTGAAAAGCCGACATGACCCAACATTTCTGCCGTGGACGATGCTAGCCCAGCCAGACTTTGCCCAGGAAGATGCGTTCCGTGGAGGCGCCGCCGATGGGCAGGTCGTTGACATTCGCGGCCATCACTACGGGCTTGGTGTAATAGGCCAGCATGATGTACGGCAGCTCTTCCAGAACCATGTCCTGAATCTCTTTGTAGATCTCCGCCCGGCGTTCGAGATCCAGTTCGCGCTTGCCCGCCGCCAGAAGCTCATCCATTTTGGCCGAGTATTCGGGCAGGGCCTCGACGATGCCGGTTTCACCCTGCGCCGTCGCCTCGCCCGACTGCAGCAGCACGACTTTGTTGTCCGGATCCGGAACCCAGAGGGAACGCTGATTCATGTTGAGCTGGGATTCGCCGCCGAATACCTTGCCCCAATAGGTGCCGGCATCCTGCGGGTCCAGGGTTACTGCAAAGCCGACGGCTTCCAGATCGCTCTTGATGAGCTCGGCCATCTGGGGCCAGAAGCGGTTGCTTTCAAAGGTGAGGGTGAGGGGCACGGGCATCTCCATCCCGGAGGCGGCCATGTGTTCCGCGGCCTTGTCCAGATCCTGGGTGCTGATTTCGTACCCGGTCGTATCGAAGCCGAATTCGGTCGGTCCCACGAAGGATGCCGGCATCTCGCCCAGGCCATAGAGCACCGCCTGAATCAGGTTCTCCCGGCTGATGGCATGATTGATGGCAAAGCGAATGTCCCGGTTGTCCATGGGCGCGTTGAGCATGCAACAGCCGAGGAAGAGGTTGATCAAGGGCGGACCGGCCATGACCTTGACGCCCTCGGTCTCGCTCAGGCGCGGGATGGCCGATGAAGGAGGATAGGGGGCGAAGTTCACTTCACCCGATTCGACGGCAGCCAACATGGCCCCTTCATCCGGGTAGCCGCGCAGGACGATTTCGTCCAAATACGGGCGACCTTCCCAGTATTCGTCGAACGCAGCCAGGACGGCTTCGGAGCCCGGCGTGAAGCGTTCGACCTTGAAGGGGCCGGCACTGATCATGTTGAGGTTGATGTCGGCCCCAAATTCATCCAGGGCGGCCGAGCTGATGATGACGGCGGACGGATGGAAGAGGCGATAGAGGTAGGCCGCGTCGGGAATCTCCAATTCAATGCGCACAGTCATATCGTCGACCGCCTCGATCGATTTGCGGTTCAACGTGTAGTTTGTGTGCATGTAGAGGCCCTCGACATAGCTCGAGTCCTCCGGGTTGACCTGCCGAGTTAGACTGCGCACGATGGCGTTGGCGTCCACATCGGTCCCATCATGGAATTTGACGCCCGGCCGCACCTTGAAGGTATAGACCAGCCCGTCGTCCGAAATCTCCCACGATTCAGCCAGACCGGGCTCAGCCGGATCGGTCCAATTACCGCTGCTGTTGGGGCGCGTCAGATAGGCGCCTACATTGTCCAGCACGTTGGTGATGCCGAAGCCGTTCCAGAGCCCCGGTTCCAGCGATTCGCCAATCGTCTCCGCGGCAAAGACCAGCCGGCCGCCCGTCTGCGGTCCCGTCACCGCAGCTGCACCCGACTCGGCGGCCGGGCCGGCTGCAGGCGTGGCAGCCGGCGCACCGCAGGCGGCCAGCGCCAACAAGCCGGTCATGCCGGCCGTCCCCTGAAGAAAGCGCCTGCGCGATAGCGCGACATCGCGCAGGTAATCCTGATACTTCTGCTGAGCACTTTTCTGGGTCATGGTTGTCTCCTCATCAAGCAGCAAACGTCCAATGGCGACTAACGCAATGTTCGAGCACCAACGAAAGCCACAGTTGATAAAAGCGGCCCGGCAAAACCGAATGTTTGGCGAATCGCTGCGACTCGATTGTGGGGGTCGGAATCTGCCCTGCTTATAGCCTAGCTGAGCTAATCATCGCGGGTAATGGTTGTTTTGTACAGACTTTAGACAATTTATCTAAGCACAACGCACAATGTGACTTTTTCAGGGGACGGACTCGCTTCGGTGCAGATACGCAATGGACCGGCGCACTTCCGCTACAAAATCATGGCCGACCGCGCATTCAAAACTGTACCAGCCGTCATACCCGGTATCCCGCAGCGCCTTCAGTCCCGCTCCAAAATCGAGGTGACCCATGCCGGGCAGACGGCGATTGTTATCGGCCAGGTGTACGTGCTTGATCCAAGCGCCGGCGGCATGAATGGCCTGAACAGGATCGGCTTCCGTAATGTTCATGTTGTGGAAGTCGACCACCACACCCCAGTTCGGCTGCTCATGGCGGCCCTCCAACTGCCGGCAGACGGGCAGTATATCTCTGATCGTGCGCCAGAAGCGCCCTTCAAACTGGGTGATCGGCTCAAACAAAACGGTAACGCCGGCCTGGCCTGCTATGTCTATGATCTCGTTGACTGCTTCCTCCACGCGTGCCCGCTCGGCGGGGGACGGCGCCGGAAAAGGGGGGAAGAGTGGCAGCGGATTTTGGGGTCGGTACTCGGGCGTAATCAATGCCGCCGCGCCCACCTCGCCGGCAGCGGCTAGCGCTTCTCCGATCCACCCACTTTGGTCGTGCGCATAAAGCGCCAACTGGCCGAGAATCACGACGGCAGTCTCAAGGCCCGCTGCGTCGGTTGCGGCAGTTAGCTCAGCAGTCCATGCGTCGAGCGGCGTCGTTGGGAAGAGGATGGTTTCTATTCCCTGGCAGCCGGTAGCGGCAATCGCCGCACACTGCTCGGTCAGATCGGCGCCCGGCGCAACGCCGGTCAGACAGGCGAATTTCATCTAGCGCTGACAGCCACCCTCGCCGCTGGGCCGGACGTAGGCCTCGGCTAGATCTTCGATCTCCTTGTAACCGTAGGGATCGTATCCCGCAACCATGACAATGTCCCGGTAGTCGGCAGTGGCCATGAACTCA